>NZ_MRUJ01000234.1:0-412 GCF_002099325.1 Frankia sp. KB5
CCCCGTGGGCTGCGGCGAGCGCCTCGTTCAGCGCGGTGATCTCGGCGCGGTGGCGGGCTTTGAGTTCGCTGAGCTGCGCGGTCAGTGTCCGCACGACGTTGCTCGGCTGGTCCGGTTCCGCCGGTCGGGATGGCTGGGCGGTCTGTGTCGCGCGCAACTGCTCGATCCGGCTGCGCAGGCCGGTGTGTCGATAGAGGAAGTCCAGGGAGACCCCGGAGCGGGCGGCCAGGCCGCGGAAGGTGACCGGCTCGTCGGCGGCGCGCATCGGCGCTGTTGYATTATGGGGAAGCTGGGTATGCCAACGGGCCGGATGTCTGCTGGTCAGAGGGCTGCGGCGAGTTCGGTGAACGCGGCTGCCAACCTCAGGTGCGGGCTGCTGTCGATTCCGAGTTCGTAGTGGCCGCGGCGGATG
>NZ_MRUJ01000235.1:0-10665 GCF_002099325.1 Frankia sp. KB5
CGACGCATCACTCGATCATGACCGGACGGCGGCCGTGGGACAACGGACTCCGCCGATGCAACAGTGCCCCGGGAACTGGCGGCGCGTATCCCGGAACTGGTGCTGCACTACCTCACCCGGCTGCCGGCCACCACCGAGTTCCTCGTCGCCGGCCCGGACTTCGGAGCCTTCGGCCGCCTTCCGGAGGGCCGGCTGCACCGGCGGCCCCGCTACGGCGCGCGGGAGTACCTCGACCTGCTCGGCGCCGCGGACGCCGTTCTGGCGCTCTCGCTGCCGTCGTTTGCCCTGGAACGGGCGGTGTGGACCGATGTGCCCGGGGTGGCCGTCGTCAACGGTTTCGACTTGGCGGACGACAACGGCGTCGAACGTCTGCACGCTGCGATCGGGGAGCCCAGCCCCGCCGTACGCTCGTGGCTGGACGCCTATCCCGGGCCCCTGCCGTCGTACCAAACCTGGCCGATGCGGTGGAACGATCTCGTCCGGCCGACGTGGAGCGGCAACCCGTTCGCGGCTACGATGGTCCACGAGGAAATCCTCGACGAGGAGTCCGTCAGCACGGCTTTGGAGGCCGTGTTGTACGACGAGTCGGTTCGTACGGAGCTCGCCGAAGCGCGGGCCGGATACCGCCGTGCCCTGGCAGCGTTGCCGGCTACCATCGAGGCGTTCCACCAGGTGGCGAGCGTGCACGGCCTCACGTTCTGACCGGTCCGGGAGTACCGCCGGAAGCGGCACCCGAGGGCGGGGCATCGCCCATCGGCGATGCCCCGCCCGGCGGTGGATCGGTCACCGGACGCTGGAGGCCGCTGCGGCACGGTCCAACTCGGCGCGGACCATCTCCGGCGGCTGCATGCCCGAGAACGGCCGGCCGCCGTCGACGACGAGCGTCGGCACGCCGCTCACCCGCAACTCGGCGGCGCGGCGCTGATCGGCGATGACGGCGTCGGCGTAGCGGTCACCGGCGAGCACCGCGCCCGTCTCCTCCTCGGGCAGGCCCACCTCGTGCGCCAACTCCAGCAGGACGAGGTGGTCGGCGACGTTCCGCCCCTCCGCCTGGTAGGCCCGCAGCAGCGCCTCGACGAGCGCATCGGCCCGCTCATGGTCGGCCGCGAAATGGGTCAGCCGATGCGCGTCGAAAGTGTTGACGGGACGCGCTTTGTCGAGGTCGATAGCCAAGCCCAGGTCCGTGCCGAGCTGCTCGATCAGGGCCAGCCGCGCGGGCAGCTGGTCCGGTGCGGTCCATGTGGCCATCGCCTCGGCGGCGGTCGGGCCAGGGATGCGCCCCTCGTCCGGTGACAACTGATAGCTGCGCCACCGCAGTCGAACCTCGTCGCGGCCGGGAAAATCCGTCAGGACCCGCCGCAGCCGGTGCTTACCGATGTAGCACCAGGGGCACAGCACGTCGTAGAAGACCTCGATCAGCACGCCGCTCACCCCCGGAGCAGGACGGCGGTCTTGCCGCGGGCATGGCCGGTGTCGATCCGACGGTGCGCGTCGGCGATCCGGTCCAGTGGGAAGACCTCCGACACGGTCAGCGTCAGTCGCCCGGCGCGGTACAGGTCGGTGATCGCCCGTAGCCGCTGACCCGAGCGCTGGCTGCGCAGGAATCGTACGCCGAGCTCGTCCGCCCGGGCGAAATCCACCAGGGTGCCGATCCGGCTCCGGTCGGCGACCACCTCGAGGCAGGCATCCAGGGCCGCGCCGCCCGCGGCGTCCAGGGCGACGTCGACACCACCGGGTGCCAGGGCTCGCACGCGGTCGACCAGTCCGTCGCCGTAGGTGGTCGGTGTGGCCCCCAGCGAGCGCAGGTAGTCCTGGTTCGCCGGGCCGGCCGTTCCGATCACCGTCGCGCCCGCGGCCAGGGCCAGCTGCACCGCGACCGTTCCGACGCCGCCGGAGGCGCCGTGGATCAGCAGAGTGTCGCCGACGCTGACCTTCAGTTCGTCCAGCGCGGTGTGTGCGGTCTGCGCCGACGCCGACAGGGTGCCCGCCTGCGGCCAGGTCATCCCGGACGGCTTGGAGACGACCTGCTCTGGAAGGACGACGACGTACTCGGCGCAGCTGGCGAGCATGGCCCAGCCGAGCACCTCGTCGCCGATCCGGAAGTCTGTGACGCCGGTGCCGATCTCGTCGACGACACCGGCGAAGTCGTTGCCGACTATCTGCGGGAACCGCAGGGTCTGCCCCGGCGGTGTCCAGCCGGACCGTACCGACGAGTCGTACGCTTGCACGCCCGCCGCCTCGACTCGGACCCGAACCTCTCCCGGCCCAGCTTCGGGTGTGGCAACCTCGACCACCTGTAGCACCTCCGGACCACCGAAGGTGTAGAATGCCGCGGCCCGCATGGATCTCCTCTCCGGATGTTCCGACGCCGGCCCATCAGGGCCGGGGACGTCAGAAACAGCCTGCAATCTCAAGTGCGCTTGAGGTCAAGCAGGTAGTCGTGCTCGACCCGCCGGGACCGGTTGAGTAGCCCCCCGTCCGCGCGGATCAGCACGTCGTGGACAACGCAACTGGGCGCGATCTCGGGCTGGCGCTCACCGGGACGGCTGGTCACCACGAGCACGTAGAAGGTGGACCGCAGGCTCCCGTCCGGGGCCTCGATCAGGTGGATCATGTTGAACCAGTGGCGGCGCTGCACCGGCTCGGTGGCGAAACGCTCCTCGTGGAAAGCCCGCAGCTCGCGTGCGATGCCGTCCCGGGTGTGGGCCGCGGGCCGCCCCGGCGTGTGGCTGAACTCGCCGTCCTCGGTGAAGGTGGCCGCGTACTCGTCGAAGCGGCAGGCATCGAGCGCGTGCATCTGCCGGGCGTAGAACTGCTGGACCTGCGTGTAGACATCGGTGCTGATCGCGGTGGCGGACATTGGCTTCCTCTCCTGATGACCCGCGGCCGGGCCGCGGTCCGGGCTGCGGCGAAACTAATGCGAGTGGGTTGAGAGGCACTCGAAACGGCCGCCCGGCGGCCCATCCGGTGCTCCACGACGGCTCGACCGCGTTTCGAGAGGGCTGCCGCAATGTCGGGGTCGGCCGACCATGGCGGAGTCATCGGAGGAAACATGAGCCAGCAGAGCCAGCCGGTGGCATTGGTCACCGGTGCCACCAGCGGTATCGGACTGGAGATTGCCACCCGGCTCGCGCGTCGCGGCGCCCGGGTGTACCTCTGCGCGCGATCGGCTGACAATGTGGCCGCGACGGTGAAGTCACTACAGGAACAGAACCTCGCCGTGGACGGCCGGGCCTGCGACGTCACGGACGGGACGCAGGTCACCGATCTGATCTGCGCGGTCGTCGACCGGTTCGGGCCGCTGGACATTCTGGTCAACAATGCCGGACGCAGCGGCGGCGGCGTCACCGCGGAGATCGCCGACGAGCTGTGGCTTGACGTCATCAACACCAACCTCAACAGCGTCTTCATCGTCACCCGGGAAGCGCTGCGCGCCGGTGGCCTGGCCGGCCGGGCGGGCGGGCGGGCGAATCATCAACATCGCCTCCACAGGGGGCAAGCAGGGAGTGCAGAACGGCGCACCATATTCGGCCGCGAAGCACGGTGTGGTGGGCCTGACCAAGGCATGGGGCCTGGAACTGGCCAAGACCGGCGTCACCATGAACGCGGTCTGCCCCGGCTTCGTCGAGACGCCCATGGCACAGACCGTCCGTGGGACCTACGCCAAGCTCTGGGGCGTCACCGAGGCCGAGGCGCACGACCGGGTGACCGCGCGTGTCCCGATCGGCCGCTATGTCCGGCCGGACGAGGTCGCCGCGATGGTCGAGTACCTCGTCAGTGACGAGGCTGCCGCCGTGACCGCCCAGGCAATCAACGTCTGCGGCGGTCTCGGCAACTACTGAGGTCCAGTGCCGTACCACCGGAGGCAGACATGAAGCTGACCACGGCCGGTTCCACTCTGCAGGCGGCGGCGGAGGTGGCGGCGGTGTCGGCCGCCAAGCACGTGCGTGAGGCGGAGACCGACCGGCGACTCCCGCGTGCGTCGATCGACTCCGTGCTCGCCGCGGGGTTCGCCCGGCACTTCGTGCCCACGCGGTACGGGGGGGACAGTGGCACCTTCGGTGCTCTGCTGCCCGCCGTGGCCACCATCGGCGCGTCCTGCGCCTCGACGGCCTGGGTGGCGTCACTGATCGCCGCRGCCGCCCGGATGGCAGCCTATCTTCCGGAAGCGGGCCGCGCTGCCGTCTGGGCCGGCGGCCCGGACGCCTTGATCGTCGCGGGGCTGATGCCCGGGGGAGAGGCGGCTGCGGGGGGCGACTCGTGGCGGCTCAACGGGCAGTGGCCGTACGTGAGCGGCGTCGACCACTCGGACTGGGCCCTGGTGTGCGCCCGGGCGGTCCGTGACGGCCGGGACGAGTACCGGTTCTTCGCGGTGCCRCGGCCGGCGTACCGGATCGAACCGACGTGGTTCAACGTGGGCATGCGTGCCACCGGCAGCAACACGCTCGTTCTTGACGACGTGCGGGTTCCGGCGTCCCACTCGGTGTCCCTGCGGGTGCTCGCCGACGGGCCAGCTCCCGGGGAGGACGCGCCCTGCCATCAGGTACCGATGAAGGCGGCCAACGGCCTTACTCTCACCGGTCCACTGCTCGGGGCGGCCCGCGGCGCCCTGCACCGGTGGTGGTCGCTGATCGGACCGAAGTTGCAGCGGCCCGGCCCGGCCATATCCGGCCCGGTGGACCGGCTGGCGTACGACATGGTGCTGGCCCGTTCCGGCGGGGAGATCGACACGGCGGGCCTGCTCCTGGAACGGGTGGCGCAGGTGCTCGACGAGGGCGCGGTGACGCCCTACGAGGAGTCCCGTAACGGTCGGGACTGCGCGCTGGCCGCGGAGTATCTCTCCGCTGCGGTGGACCGGCTGATGCGTGGCTCGGGTAGCCGAGGGCAGGCCGACGGCGAGGATCTCGGACGGTTCTGGCGGGACGTCGTCTGCGGGGCGGGCCACAGCGGTCTCCAGTTCGCCGCGCGGGCGGGTGGCTTCGCCCGCCATGCGGCGGAGGCGGTGAACGACAGGTGACTACTCCACGGGGAAAGGAATTCATGAAACCGAACCGGCGCGTGGTGATCACCGGGATCGGAGTACGCGCACCCGGTGGCGGAGGAGCCAAGAACTTCTGGAACCTTCTGACGGCCGGCCGGACCGCGACCCGGCGGATTTCCTTCTTCGATGCGGGGCCGTTCCGCAGCCAGGTGGCCGGTGAGGTCGACTTCGATGCCCAGGCCGAAGGGCTGACCCCACGGCAGATCCGCCGGATGGACCGGGCGGCCCAGTTCGCGGTGGTCTGCACCCGCGACGCGGTCGAGGACAGCGGTCTGGAGCTGGACCGGGTGGAACCCCACCGGATCGGGGTGAGCCTCGGCAGCGCTGTCGCGGCGGCTACCTCTCTGGAAGCCGAGTACCTCGTGCTGTTCGACAGCGGCCGAACCCGCGAGATGGACACCCGGCACCTGACGCCGCACATGTTCGATCACATGGTGCCCAGCGTGATGGCGGCCGAGGTGGCCTGGACCGTCGGCGCGGAGGGCCCGGTCACCATGGTCTCCGACGGGTGCACCTCCGGATTGGACGCGATCGGCCACGCGCTGCACCTCATCGAGGACGGCGTAGTGGATGTGATGGCAGCGGGCGCGACAGACACTCCGATCTCACCCATCGTGCTGGCGTGCTTCGACGCCATCAAAGCCACCACGTCGTACAACGACGAACCGGCGACGGCCTCGCGCCCGTTCGACCKATCGCGCAACGGCTTTGTCCTCGCCGAGGGCTGCGCCATGTTCGTGCTCGAGGAGTACGAGCACGCCCGGCGTCGCAACGCCGAGATCTACGCTGAGGTCACCGGGTAYGCCACCCGGTTGAACGCCTTCCACATGACCGGTCTGAAGCCGGACGGCAGGGAGATGGCCGAGGYGATCCGCACCGCGCTCGCCCAGTCCCGGCTCGATCCGTCGGACGTGGACTACGTCAACGCGCACGGCTCGGGTACCAGACAGAACGATCTACACGAGACAGCGGCGGTCAAGGCCAGCCTCGGTGAGCACGCGCGTCGGGTGCCGATCAGCTCGATCAAGTCGATGGTGGGCCATTCCCTGGGCGCGATCGGGTCCATCGAGGTGGCCGCCTGCGCTCTCGCCTTGCGGTACAGCGTCATCCCCCCGACCGCGAACCTACGGCTGCCGGACCCCCAATGCGACCTAGACTACGTGCCGCGCGTGGCCCGGGAGGCCACCCTCGACACGGTGCTGACGATCGGCAGCGGGTTCGGCGGGTTTCAGAGCGCAATGGTGCTTCGTCAGCCCGGAGGACGGGCAGCATGACGCAGCGGGTCTTCGTCACCGGAGTCGGCGTGGTCGCGCCGACCGGGCTGGGTATCGCGGAGTACTGGGCGGCGACGCTAGCGGGGCGCTCCGGCATCTCGAGATTCKACGACCGGCATGTCGGGGCGCTCGCCGGCCGGATCACCGGCTTCGATGCCGCCCGGCACCTTCCGGGCCGGTTGCTGCCCCAGACCGACGTCTCTACCCGGCTGGCGCTCACCGCGGCCGACTGGGCAATCAACGACGCGGGTGTGCGCCCCGACGATCGGGACGAGTACGACATGGGCGTCATGACGTCGAATGCCTGCGGCGGCTTCGACTTCACCCACCGCGAGTTCGACAAGTTGTGGCACGACGGACCCCAGCACGTCAGCGTCTACGAGTCGTTCGCCTGGTTCTACGCCGTGACGACGGGACAGGTGTCCATTCGGCACGGCCTGCGCGGACCGGGCACGGCGCTCGTCGGCGAGCAGGCAGGCGGGCTGGACGCCATCGGCTACGCCCGCCGGGCGATCCGACGGGGCACGCCCCTGGTGATCTCCGGCGGCGTCGACTCCGCACTCGGCCCGTGGGGCCGGGGCGCGCATCTCTCCAGCGGCACGGTGAGCACCACGGATGATCCGGGGCAGGCGTATCTGCCGTTCGCCGCGGCGGCCTCCGGGCACGTCCCGGGTGAGGGCGGTGCGATCCTCGTCCTGGAGGGCGGCGAGAGCCTGGACGGGCGCGGGGACCGCTCCCGGTACGGCGAGATCGCCGGGTATGCGGCGACCTTCGACCCCGCCCCGGGGTCGGGCCGACCGCCGGGCTTGCGCAGGACCGCGGAACTGGCCCTCGAGGACGCCGGGGTCACGACCGCCGACGTGGGGGTCGTCTTCGCCGACGCCGCCGGCACCGCCGAGCTCGACCGTGCGGAGGCCGAGGCGGTGACCGGGCTGTTCGGCCCCTACGGGGTGCCCGTTACCGCCCCCAAGGCCGGGACCGGGCGGCTCTTCTCGGGCGGCGGCCCCCTCGACGTCGTCACCGCCTGTCTGGCCCTGCGCGAGGGCGTGATCCCGCCGACCCCACACGACGCGCAGGTCGCCGCTGGACATCGGATCGATCTCGTTCAGAACGCCCCGCGCGAGCGGAACATGACCGTCGCGCTGGTGCTGGCCCGTGGCCGGTGGGGCTTCAATTCCGCCGTCGTCGTCCGTGCCTGACCAGATCCTCGCGGACACCGGCACACGCCAGTCACCGATCAGGTCAAGCGCGCGCACTCTCACGAAGGGAAAGACATGTCTCTGATAACCCTCGAGGACCTGAAAAAGATTCTGGTCGAGAACTCCGGCGCCGACGACAGCGGAACCCTGGACGGCGACTTCGCCGTCCAGGAGTTCACCGAACTCGGCTACGACTCRCTCGCCCTGCTGGAGCTCGCCGCCGAGATCCAGCGCCGCTACGGCATCGTGTTGCCGGACGAGCAGGTCATGGAGCTGCGTACGCCGGAGGCCGTGCTCGCCGCCGTCAACAGCGCCGAGCGGCTGCGGCAGACGTCGTGAAGGGTGCGCCTACTGTGCCTACGAAGCACCGGACATCGCATCGAGAAGTGGTGGCGGCCCCGGCGGACCTGGTCTTCGAACTGCTCACCGAGGCTGAACGGTGGCCGGCGATCTTCGGTCCGAACATCTTCTTGCGCTACCTCGAGCGTACGGAGAGCGAGGAACACTTCCAGCTCTGGGCCCTGGTCGGCGGCGAGGTCAAGACGTGGACGTCGCGGCGTGAGGTCGACCGGCACCTGCGGACGATCGGCTTCCGCCARGAACGGAGCCAGCCACCGGTGGCGGCGATGAGCGGACGCTGGCAGGTCCTGCCCTTGCCCGGTGGCCGCACCGAGGTGATCCTGGACCACGAGTTCACCGCGGTGGACGACGACGCCGCTGCCGTCCAGTGGATCAGTGCGGCCCTGGAACGCAACAGCGTCGAAGAGTTGGCGGCGTTGCGCCGGGTGGCGGAGCTCGGTCATCCGGTCGCGGAAGTCGTCTTCACCTTCGAGGACACCGTCGAGCTCACCGGGTCGGCCGAGGAGGCGTACGACTTCATCGACCGGGCGGACCGCTGGCCGGATCAGCTCCCGCACGTTCGCCGTGTGGTGCTCACCGAGGAGATGCCGGGCATCCAACAGTTGGAGATGGACACGGTCAGCGGCGATGACGGGTCGACGCACACCACCCGGTCGGTGCGGGTGTGCCTGGCGAACGACAGAATCGCCTACAAGCAGACCCGGCCACCCTCGACGCTTCTCGGGCACAGCGGGGTGTGGATCTTCCATCGGGTGCCGGACGGGCCCGACTCGGTCACGGCGAGACACACCGTCGTGTTGGACCCGGACGCGCTGCGCACGGTGCTCGGCCCGAGCAGTTCTCTCGCCGAGGGACGCCGCTACCTCCGGGACGCGTTGGGGGCCAATAGCCGCCGGACGCTGGCCGGCGCGGCGGCGCCCGTATCCTCCACCGAGGAGCGGGAAGTCCGGTGACAGCGACTCGCGCCGCCGCCAGCGCGGTGGCGGCACGTATGACGGAGGTGGCGGACGGCGTGTTCGCCTATGTCCAGCCGGACGGAGGCTGGTGTCTCAACAACGCTGGCGTGGTGGTGGGTGACGACGGCATCCTGCTCGTCGACACCGCGGCCACCGAGCGGCGCGCGACCTTGCTGCGCACCGCAGTGGACGGCCTCAGTCGTGGCGGGGTGAAGTACTTGGTCAACACTCATTTCCATGGCGACCACACCTTCGGCAATCACCTTTTCGCCGACACGGCGACGATCATCGCCCAGCACGGCACCCGGGCCGAGATGGCGGAGACGGGGCTGGCACTGACCGGCCTCTGGCCGGAGGTGAATTGGGGCAATGTCGATCCGGTGCTACCGACGGTGACCTACCACGACGCACTGACGCTGCACCTGGGCCGTTGYCGGGCCGAGCTTTTCAACGTGGGGCCCGCGCACACCGGGCACGACACCGTGGTGTGGCTCCCCGGCGAGAAGGTGCTGTTCACCGGCGACGTGGTGCTGCCGGGGTGTACGCCCTTCCTGTTGATGGGCACGGTCGCGGGGTCGCTGACCGCTGTCCGCCGGATGCGCGAGACGGGTGCCCAAGTCGT
Organism: Frankia sp. KB5; assembly: GCF_002099325.1. Taxonomy (NCBI): domain Bacteria; kingdom Bacillati; phylum Actinomycetota; class Actinomycetes; order Frankiales; family Frankiaceae; genus Frankia; species Frankia sp. KB5. Next base: position 9,453 of record NZ_MRUJ01000235.1, read on the forward strand.
GGTCGGCGGGCACGGAACGATCGCCGGCCCCGAGGYCTTCGACGAGACGGAGGCGTACCTACTGTGGCTGCGGGACGCCGCCGGAGACGCGATGCGTAAGGGGCTGACACCGATCCAGGCGGCCCGCCAATGCTCGGCAGGCCGATTCGCCGGCTGGAAGGACCCGGAGCGGCTGGTCCCCAACCTGCACCGCGCGATCGCCGAGCATCAGGGGGCACCGCCGGCAGCCGCGCTGCCGGTCGAGCCGCTCTTCGCGGAAATGGTGGAATTCAACGGTGGGCACCTCCCGGAGTGCCACGCCTGACCGGCGTGCCAGAAGGTCCTCGACCGACCGCAGCGGGTCTGTTGCATTGGGGGAAGGCAGGGCATGGTTGACCCTGCCGAACGGGTGATMAGATCGCGAGGGTGAGCTCGGTRAACGCGGCTGTCAGCCGTGCGTGCGRGTCRGTGTCGATCCCGAGTTCGTAGTGGCCGCGGCGGATGTTCTGGACGAAGGCATGCCCTGCGCTGATCGTCTGGACAGAGCGCAGCCGTTTCAGTCCGCGCATCGGGCGGAGCCTGGCTTTCAACCGGCTGTGATCGGATTCGATCCGGTTGTTCTCCCGCGCGGCATCCACGTGACAGGCCTCGGGTACCAGCTCGTCGAGGATCCGCGGGTAAACGGCGGCCTTGTCGGTGGTGACCTCGACCGGCCGGCGGCCGTGAGACAGCGCCGCGGTGAAGAACCGGCGTGCCGCAGCCTGGTCGCGTCGTGCGCTGGCGAGGACGTCGATGACCTGCCCGTGCTGGTCAACCGCCCTGTACAGGTACGTCCACCGGCCGGCGACCTTGACATACGTCTCGTCGACGAACCACCTGTCCCCGGGCAGGTGCCGGCACGGCCTCGCCGCGTCGACGAGCAGGGGCGTGAAGCGCTGCACGCAACAGGTTGGCGAACTTCACTTTTTGCGCGGCGGTGGACGAGGCAGAAGCGGCGCGGGTCGTCTAGGAACCGAAATTACACCGTGATGTCCGTCACTTCCAACACACGGAATCAGGTACGCAAGTAGTCGCAGCAACGCTTGACCTGCCCACACTCGGTTGCTTGCTACCGCAAGTAGTCCAGCTCTACCGACGTGGCCGTGCCGCTCGCCGCTTCGCGGGATGATCGATTAGTCGGCAGCGTCCGGCGGCCGGAGGTCCGTACGCGCACCCCTTCCGGGGCGGCTGGCCA
>NZ_MRUJ01000236.1:0-5456 GCF_002099325.1 Frankia sp. KB5
CGCGACATCCACGTGACAGGCCTCGGGTACCAGCTCGTCGAGGATCCGCGGGTAAACGGCGGCCTTGTCGGTGGTGACCTCGACCGGCCGGCGGCCGTGAGACAGCGCCGCGGTGAAGAACCGGCGTGCCGCAGCCTGGTCGCGTCGTGCGCTGGCGAGGACGTCGATGACCTGCCCGTGCTGGTCAACCGCCCTGTACAGGTACGTCCACCGGCCGGCGACCTTGACATACGTCTCGTCGACGAACCACCTGTCCCCGGGCAGGTGCCGGCACGGCCTCGCCGCGTCGACGAGCAGGGGCGTGAAGCGCTGCACGCAACAGGTTGGCGAACTTCACTTTTTGCGCGGCGGTGGACGAGGCAGAAGCGGCGCGGGTCGTCTAGGAACCGAAATTACACCGTGATGTCCGTCACTTCCAACACACGGAATCAGGTACGCAAGTAGTCGCAGCAACGCTTGACCTGCCCACACTCGGTTGCTTGCTACCGCAAGTAGTCCAGCTCTACCGACGTGGCCGTGCCGCTCGCCGCTTCGCGGGATGATCGATTAGTCGGCAGCGTCCGGCGGCCGGAGGTCCGTACGCGCACCCCTTCCGGGGCGGCTGGCCAYCCATGCATCGAAGGTGGACGTCTTCCACCTGGGTCGGTCGGGTACCGAGATGTCGTCTGGCTCAGGAAGTAGTCCTTTGGCGCGATAGTTACGCAGCGTGCCCGGTCTAATGCCGGCCCGTTCCGCCATCTCGCGGTAACCGATCAACGGGTCTTCCGCCACGTACCTACCTGTTCTTCGGAACTATGGGACGCCATGCCCTATAGTTGGTGATGTTGGCGGTTCCGGCGGGTGTTGCACCACCCACCGGAACCTTGATCACAACCTGGGTGAACAGGGGTGACCCGTGTCTAGTATTCCGCCGTCCGGTCGGGGTGGCTGGCGCAACCCGTACGAAGGGCGTCCGTTCGTCACGATCAATCCGCATGACGATCACGGTCTGTACGACCTGGCGATGACGCCGGGCGCGAGCCTGCGCGACTTGGTGGACGTTACGGCGACGCTTCCGCCGGTTCTCTTTATCGATCATTGGCGGGTGAGTCCCGGCGATTCTGCGGTGATCCTGCGGTTCCGGACCTTGCCGGACCTTGGTTCCCTGCTCGGCGGCCTCTGATGGCGGCCGGATGGGTACCGCCGTGCGTCCAGGTGGGTCCGGCGGCGTGGACTCCCTACCAAGAGGCGCTTCACGTGCTGCTGTTGGCTGCTCCGGTGGGTCCGACTGGCGTGCGGCTGCGTGGTGAGCTGGTTCGGCTCGATCCTCGAAGCGTCGTGGCGTTGGCGGACATGGTCCGCGACCGTCGGCCGGTGCGGGTGTAGCTGCGGCGCTMTGAGAGCACTTCGGCGTTCTTGAGGGCTGCGCTGTGCGGCGTGCCTGCTCCCACTGGGCGGCGGGGCTGACYCGGCGGCCAAGAGCACCGGAACGGCTGCGCTCGGCGGCGGCCACGGACACGAACCCCACCGGACACATAACGTATCGTTCCGTTTCATCCATCCTAATCGAGACGAAACGGAAGGATAGGAAGCGTGATCGTTCCGGTGTCTATCGGCCGGTCTCAGGACCATACACCCGTGGGGGCAGGCGATCCGACGGGCACAGGGCCGCTCGTCGGCCTTGCGGCGCTCCGGTTGGGTGGTCGTCGACCCTCGACATGCCGGGGGCTTGAGCTGGTCCTCCGTCGGGCGGGCAGGCGTAGCCCTACCCCAGGTTCCTTCGGCCGTGCAAGGGCACCGACGGCGCTCGACCCCACCGGAAGGCGTGTGCCCTTGCGCGGTCGGAGGGTTCTGGGGTTGCCTGTGGTGTCCGTCCGGCGGGGGAACCAGCGGACGTGCCGCGCCGCTGCCCTCCGGCACCGCCGGCGGTCTCCCTCCTCCGGAGAAAGGGCCGGGGTTCGGGGCAGAGCCCCGTCACATCCCGACACGCATCTCGCCTGTCCCTCTCAAGGCGCATGGCACAGCACAGGAACGCAACGACGCTCCGACGCGCCGAACGGGCGGCCGGTCCGACGCGCCCGGGGTGGGGTGCCGACCGGAGGGAGGCGGGGCCCCGCCCCGGGCGCGCGGCGGGGCGGACGGGGTCCTGTTCGGCGCGGCGCGTGCGGCGCCCCTGCCTCGTTCTGGCTGGCCAACTGGGGTTGCCGCCCCGAAGGGGCGGCCTTGAAACCGTACAGAACATTAGCGATGGCGATCATGCCCTCTGCATCAGGGGACGTCGTGGCCGCCGTTTTGATCTCTGTGTTCCTAAGAAGTCGGTCCCGGATGATCAATTCAGGGTCGAGCGAGGAGGTTAGCTCGGGTACGGTCGCTCAGACGGCCGGGCAGTTCGGTCAACGGGGCCCAGCGGTAGTCAGCGACCTCCTCCAGTTGCAGCGCCACATTGGCGTTGCCGGCTGGCGGATCGATGGCCAGGAGGAAGCGAAGATCGTAGTGGATGTGCTCCGGCTCCCGCTTTGCGGGGTTCGGTGGGATCACGTGTGCGTCCACGTCCACGGGCCGTTCGAGGGCAGGGTTCGCCCAGGCCCSGGGAATCCCTGTCTCTTCGGCCAGCTCACGTAGGGCTGCGTCCAGGAGCGAGGCGTCGTCCGGCTCGATGTGCCCGCCGGGAAGGAGCCATCGGTTCAGGCTGCGGTGGCGGATCTGGAGGACTTGGCGATCAGAGGTGACTGCGACCACTCCGCAGGTCACGTGGCCGGGTGTGGTCGTCCTGGAGGCCAGGGGCGCGTCGCTTCCTCGGGCCGCTTCCAGCAGAGGGGCCAGAGACTCGGCGTCCTCCGGGTGTGCGTCGAGATGCGCACGGATGGTCTTGGCGATGTCGTCGTTCGTGACGGGCATGGGGGTTCACTCCTCGTTGAAGCATCGCAGCCAGGACCGGGCGATGATTTCACGCTCCCGGTTGCCGACCTCGTGTAGGCCCGGCTCCATGGTCTGTCCCGACGACAGCAGCGCGAGGGCCGCGAGGATCTCGCCTTGGACAAGGAAGATGAACGGGCCGACCGCAGCGCCGTGGACGAAGTTGACCGCATTTCCATCGTTGAGCAGATAGAAATGATGGTTCCATGAGGTCATGCGGCTGAGGTGTGGGCCGAGCCGGTCGACCCGGTAGGTTCCGCGGAGCGAGGCGAGGTTCAGTTCGTCGTCCGACGATGTCACGGACGCCACGTAGGAGCCGGGCCGCAGGTAAGTGAAGTCTTCACCCTCCAGCGCCCGGTTGCCGGTGGCRCACACGATGACATCGGCGCGGCCCAGCGCCTCGGACTTTGACCATTTCACCGCGAATCCATGCGACATGGCCTCGACCGCACGCACCGGGTCTGTCTCGTACACGGTGGTGCGGACCGATTTGGCTCGAAGGGTGTTCGCCACGCTACGACCGATCTTGCCGTAACCGATGACGCAGGTCTCACGGCCGTGCAGGATATCCCCGTGCTCTCGGAGAAGCGATTCGGTGGAGAACACGACGGACTGACCCACCAGATAGTCTTCCGGCTGCTTCAGCGGACTGCGGGCTACCGAGAAAACCGGGCAGGGTGGTTTCCCACACGAAAGGTACTTACGGTACCCGTTCTCCGTGTCCTCGACGACTCCCACGATTCGCCCGCTGAACTGCCGACACAGGGAGGTTAGCGCGGGCGCGAAGTAACCGCCGATATCCAACAGGACAAGGTCTCGACCTGCGGCCCGCTCTTCGATGTACGCGAGAACTTTCGCAGGATGGGTGAAGCGATCGCGGTCCAGGTCATCACAGTGGTACCGGCCGCTGATGGCGGCCCGCGTCGTCGGGTCACAGGACTTCGGCTTGGGAAGAATCGATATCAGATCGTTCCCTCGCGCCACCGCGTCCAGGAAGAAGGGCCGGTCGGGCAGCATGTGAGTGATGACGATGGTCGCCACTTCGTGCACCGATGGGAATGCGTTGTTGACTGCCAGGAAGTACTGCTCAATGCGTCTCCTCGCCGAAGGCTCGGCGACGATCGTCGCGGGCGCGGCCCGGTCGAGGGTCAGACTGCCGTCCATCTCGTCCACGTTCGGTCGACTCCCAGATCAGGAGGGAATTACACAGGGGGTTGCTGTAGCGCTAACTCTCGTCGAGGGTGCGAGGCGATGGGCCGTCCTCCCCGTTCATCGGCTCGCAGCCACCGACCTTCGTGAAGATCGTCCAAGCGATGAGTTCACACGTCTCTCGCGTGATGCGCCGCGTGATCCGCTGCGTCCGGTCCTCCACCTCCAAGGGGAGAATGACGTCGGGGTCCTGTATTTTCTTGTGTGCCCAGACGTGTGCGTCGTTCCAGGTGGCGAAGGTGGCGATCTGCACACCGTAGCCGTTCAGGACGGCGTAGGGCCGGATGTGCCGGGCGATCACCTCCCCGAGCTGGATCCCCCTCCATCCGTGATCTTGATTATTTGGTTCTTGATCCATTGAGCCTCCTCCGTGATGTTCTCGATTCGTTCCAGTAGCGCGGCGTATTCAAGGGGGTCGACTGGGGCACGGCTCTCGTAGTCGATGAGCTTGCTTTCCAGCTCTTCTATCGCGGTGACGGCAACATCGCTCTGCAATCGCAGAATCCTTAAAGGAAGATCGCCCGACAGTTGCGGGATACCCGGCCAGCCTCCACTCATCCTTTCCACTGTCCGTCTTCTCCCTCGTTCGACGTTCCGCCTGGAGCGGCACCCGAGGCCGAGGAGCCCACCGCCGTCATCTGAAGAACGGCTTTCCTCGACCCGGCCCCGGGGCCTGGGGCAAGTGTGAAATCAACGATTCGTGATCACTAGACGTGGCACGCATAGGCGCCATGCGTCGTAGGTATGAGCGGCCCGCGGCGCTGGATAGACTGCGTAAGCACGATCCGGGCCTGGGAGGTCACGAAGGGGCGTCACTGCGATGAGTGACCAGGTAGACGATTCTCGCTACTGCCGGTGTGGCACGCGCCTTGCCCGGGACAACGACCGGGGATCGTGTGGGCCCTGCCAGCGCCGGGCTCGGGAACGGGGCACGGCTGCGCCGGAGGTGCCGGCCGGGTTCTGGACCGCCTCCGATCAGCTTCGGGACGCCCTTGATGAGCGGCACATGGGCCGGGTGATCGCGGCCTACCGCAACCACCCTCATCACACTGTTCTCCTGTCTCAGGAGATGGTGGCCGGGTGGATGGGCATCACTCAGACCCAGTTGAGCCGCATCGAGTCGGGTGAGCCGGTGACCGACCTTACGAAGCTCATCCGGTGGGCCGAGGTCCTGTGCATCCCGGAAGACCTGCTGTGGTTCAAGCTCCCACGGCCGCGCCCCAGCGAGGCACCCCCTGCCCCGGTTGGCTCTCCCACCGCATCGGCGGTTCCCGGCATCCTCGGGGTACCGCTCACAGACAGCGCGGGTCCGCCGGCTGACCCGTACCGGGTGATCGCACACGTAGGGGAGG
>NZ_MRUJ01000237.1:0-1787 GCF_002099325.1 Frankia sp. KB5
TCGGAACTGGAGAACTGGCCACTACCAAACAACCGCCGCCGGCCCACCCCCCAGCTCCTCGCCCTGCTCGCCGAGGTCTACGACACCAGCATCCACAACCTGATCGACCTCGACGACCGCGAACACCTCACCCCCGCAGACGCCCTCCTCATCCACACTGCGCGTAGGAGCCGTGCGGCGAGCCCGGAACYTGGATCAACACCGGCCCCTGTTCTCCCGGACGGTTCAGGCCGGCCTTGCAGGGGCGAACTCATCGCCGTGTCTGCCCTACCAGCGGCGCAGGTCGTCAGGCTCGCGGACACTACGGGAACAGCGATGCACGACATCGACCGACGAGACTTCGTCACCGCGACGGCTACCGCGCTCACGTTCGGGAGAACCGCCCCGCGGCACGTCGACCCGGCGCTCGTCGACTACTTCAGCGAGCAGCTGGAGGGCCACTACCGAGCGGACATGATGCTCGGGCCCCGCGAGCTGATCAGTACCGTCACCGCCCAGCACACGCTCATCAGCAACCTGGTGGCGACCGCACGCGGGGAGACGCGGCTGGCCCTCCTGCGCTCCAGCGCGGCCTACGCCTCGCTGATCGGCTGGTTCCATCAGGACGCCGGCGACCTTCAGACTTCGTCCGTCTGGCGCGGTGTTGCCCTGGAGGTCGCACAACGCTCCCGGGACCACCAGCTCGTCGCCTACGCGCTGCTCAACCATGCATCAGTTCGTACGGATCTTGCTGATGGTCTCGGCGCGCTCGACCTGTGTGCCGCGGTCCTGGCCGACGCCGGCCGGCTCAGCCCGAAGATGCGGGTCTTGGCGCTCCAGCAGCAGGCCCACGGCGCGTCGCTCGTCGGAGATCGCGCGACTGTCGACTCCGCCCTGGACCAGGCGGCTCCGCTCGTCGAGAGATGCGATGACGGCGTGCCGTGGGGCAACGCGTGCCGTCGCACATCGGCCTACCTGGAGGTGCAACGCGCTACCTGCTACGGACGCTTGGGACTGGCCACGGCCGCTGCCGGCCTGTGGCGGCAGATCCTCGACACGACGCCTGCCAACGCCCGGCGAGACCGCGGCGTCTTTCTCGCCCGGCAGGCCACCGCGTGCGTCCGGAACGGCGACATCGGGCGCGCGGTCGAGGCCGGGCGACTCGCGGCGGACCTGGCGGTGGAAACTGGGTCTGTGCGGATTGGCCGTGAGCTTGCCGGCCTGCGGCAAGCCGCACAGCCCTGGAAGGGCACGGCCGCCGGCCGCGACCTCGATGAGATCTTCGCTCTCTGAAGGAGACCTGACGTGGCGGACGTGCCCGTGCCCCTGGCCGACGACGAGATCGAGGCGCGGCTGCGCGAGCTACCCGGCTGGGCCCGCGCCGGCCAGGAGATCACCAGATCCTTCCGCATCCGTTACCACGGTGGGGTCGCCCTGATCGTGCACGTCGCCGACGTCGAGCGGCTGATCGGCCACCATGCGGACATTGACCTGCGCTGGGACAGCATTCGCTTCGGGATCACCACACACGATGCCGGGCACCGGATCACCGCGGCCGACTTCGATCTCGCGCGGCGTATCGACGCCATCGCCCAGGCCCACAGCGCGGAACCGCTCTGATACTCCTGTCCGGATCGAATCTTGGTGACCGGGGATGCCGAGGGTGAGGTGTTCACATTTCGTAAGAGTTCGGTGATGGCGTGGGTGGGCGGGCCGAAGGCCCGGCCGGTGTTGCCGGTCGGGTGGTTTTCGGCTTGTGGGTGGGGTTAGGGCTCGGGCCCGTCGGGTGGGCCGTCCTGGGGTGGGTC
>NZ_MRUJ01000238.1:0-14374 GCF_002099325.1 Frankia sp. KB5
GCGGCCGGCGGGGTGGCGTTGCAATACGTCACGCTGATGTGCGGCTTGAACCTCGCGGGTTCGGCGGGGACTTGGTCGGCGCCAAGCTCGGTGGCGATGGCTTCGCGCAAACGCTCGCGGACGTCGGCGACCGGAGCCCAGGGCGCGGCGCGGAGGAATGTGCCACCGGCGTAGGCGGCGATCGGGCCAACGGTCAGCGTGAAGGGCTCGATGTCGGCTGTGCGGGCGGCTGCCTGCTCGCCGATGCGCGCGGCTGTCTCGATGTCGACCTGGTCGGGAAAGCCGACGCCTTGCACCGTCATGTGGATGCCGTCCGCGGGCACCGAGTCGAGATAATTCAGGTTGGTAAGCGCTTTCTGGTGGTAGGCGACGTGGTCGCGGAGGGCCTGGTCGTCGAAGACGACGTACCAGGTGAGGTAGTTACGTCCGGGGCGGTGGCCGGGGCGCCAGTACCAGTGGTCGGCCATCTGTTCCGTGCGTTGGAAGGCTTCCCAGTCGTCGGCGTCGACCTGGCCCTCGTGGAAGTGCGGCACGCTGCCAGGCTAGAACGGGGCGCGCTGGGAGGTACACGCAGCGCACCATGCAGCGACAGTGTCGGCTACCTCGGCAATCTCCGGGACTTTTGACCACGGCGCAGCCTTGGTGACGAAGTCCTGCGCCCGGCGGGCCACGACCTGCGATTTGAACGTGGACCCGACGGTGAGGGCTTCACAGACGAGGGCGCCGGCTCGGTCGGGTTCGGCGGTCGGGCCGACGAGGTAGGCCATCGAGGCGTCGACCAGCGTCAGGGCGTGGCTGGCCGCCGAGTTCGAGCGGGCGAAGATCGGGATGGCCTGGTCGGTGAACTCGCGGACGCGGTCGACGGCGCCCAGCGCGAGGTACGCGCTGGCGGCGTTGCCCGCAAGGCGGGCGCCGGTGAACGGCTCGAACGACAGGAAGTAGCCGACCGGGTCGACCTGGTCGACCTGCGCGTGCGCGGCCAGGGCCCGGTCGACCGCGTCGTCGACCCCTCGCCGGTCACCCAGCTTGCCGAGCGCGCGCGCCTCGCCGCTGACCGCCAAGCGGATGGACGCTGGACCTCCCGCGGCGTAGCGCTGACCGTCGCGGGCGTAGTCCAGGGCCTGCTCGTAGCGGCCGGCGTAGTAGGCGATGAAGCTCTGTGTGCCACGTACCCACGCGGCAAGGTCGCGGTTGTCAGCGGCTTGGGCGAGGCTCATCGCCTCGTTGCAGTAGGCACGGGCAACCATCTCGTTGCCCAGGTCGAACGCGAGATAGCCGAGCAGCCCGGACACCTTCCCGGCCAGGACATACAGGTCTGCTCGGTGACGCGGATGCTGGTGGCCACTCATGAGGACGGCGACGYGGCGGCGCTGGCGAAGAGCTGTCGGGTAGACGCTCGGGGCGTCCGACGTTTCGTAGCGGCGGCCGATCAGCTCGACGCTCACATCCAGTTGCTCGACGGTCGCATCGTCCACGTTCGTCGCGGCAAGAAGCTGCATGCGTTGGGTGACTTCGTCCACCTCGTCGTCGGTAGCCAGGACCACTGTGGCGGCCGTCGCGGCGCGAATAGTCAAACGATCCGGGCCGGAGCGCTCGACCGCGGCGGACAGCTCGCCTGTTCCGGGAGGCACCTCTGATCCCCATGGCGACATGGCGACGGGCGTCGCCGGTGGGCCGCTCACACCTGCCGACATGCGGCGCAGGCTGTTGATCAGGAGCATGTCGGCGGGTGCGAGATGCTCCCGGTCGTCGAGGCGACGCCATCCACGTCAGAGCTGACGCGGGCGAGATGGGCGTTGACACGGTCRGCTGCCTGCGTCTGGGTCCAGCCATGTGCGACGCGGTGGGCGGCACGAGGCCGCAGCCGGTAGCGACGGGCGAACTCGACAGCGATCTCGTCGTGCGCCATGCCCACCGCGCGCATCCGGGCGCGCAACTCCTCCTGCTCGACGCGCTGGCTGGTCTTGCCCATGCCGCGATGCCCTCCCTGCGCCTGGACGGCGATCGGCCGCGGGGCCGTCCGCTGTCGACCTAACCTCCGCAACCGTAGCCRTCTGCTCACGGTGAGAACAGAGAGATCGAGTGGATCGATCGGTGGCATCGTCTGTGATGCCTGATGGGACGTGAAATACCGCCGGACGTGGCGCTCGTCGGGACGAATCGAGCCGTAGGTGCTACCAGCCCCCGGGCCACAACCAGGTAGCGACACGGCGAGTACCTAGAGCAGGCCGATGCCGCACCGACCGGCAAGGACATCGACGACCAGGTGGCCGGCCCTGCCCGCTGGAACAGGGACGAGCATCCTCGCCTGTCGCCGCCGCACTCAGCCCGCGCCTGCTGTCAGCGAGGGCTCCCAGCACCATCGCGAGCGCTGCCTTCAGGACGCCCGTGCGCCGCGCGCGGGCCACGGGGAGCGGCGTCCCAACGGTGGTGCCGGACGAATCTTCTTGATCGCATCGAATAGAAGTGGCCGCACGGCGGAGTTCTCGCAGGCCAGCCCTCACGTAGAAGCCGAACAAAACGTTCGTCGTGGAGGGAATGACTCGCCTCCCCGGCGTCGGCCATCGTGGTGACGCGCCATGCACCCCCAGATAGATGATCTTGCGGTTGCGAGGCGCGAGTTTCGAGTGAGGGAGGTGTCTACCTCGATTCGCCTACTCCAAGAACATCGTTAAGGTCAGGAGAACTACCCAAACCGCGCGGCGGACCGTACCTATCGGGCGAGAGCACCCGCCGTAAGCATCGGCGCCATGGGTGGTGAGAGCCACCTTCGCAACCGAGGGAATGACCACGCAGCGACGACAACAAACTTTACCTTTCGTTGCCGACGAAGGTCGGCTGACGACCTTCCGAAGGGGGTGGCACATGGAATACCGGATCGGTAAGCGTTTCTCCTTCGATGCGGCCCACCATCTTGAGGGGCTCGCGCCAGGGCACAAGTGTGCCCGTGTGCACGGGCACACTTACACCGTCGAGGTCGTGCTCGCCGCAGATCGCCTCAGCGGGCCCGGATTCGTGACCGACTTCGGCGATCTGGCGCCGTTCAGCGACTTTCTGGACAAGCACTTCGACCATCGTGACTTGAACGAGGTGATGAACGTTCCGCCGACCAGCGAGCTGGTGGCAGCCCATCTGGCTCGCTGGTTCATCGACAACCTGGAGCCGCTGATCCCGGGCAGGCTCGTGTCGATGCGCGTCGCCGAGACGCCCGGGAGCTGGGCCGAGTACACGCCTGCCGGGCGCGACTGATGACCCAGGCAACGTTGCAATCCGCGGCGCCGCCTCGGGATCTCCAGGTCAGCGAATGGTTCGGACCCACCTTCCAAGGTGAAGGTGCCTCGTCCGGCCGGCTGGCGCTTTTCGTTCGTCTCGCCACCTGCAACCTGTGCTGTGGCTGGTGTGACACGCCTTTCACCTGGGACTGGAGTCGCTTCGACCGGAGCGCCGAGACCAGACGCGTCAGCGTGGCCGACCTCGTCACCTGGGCAGCGGGTTCTGAAACGACGCTCGTCGTGGTCACCGGGGGGGAACCGCTGCTTCAGCGGGACGGGCTGGCAGACCTGGTGGCCTCGTTAGCGACCGCGGGCAAACGTCTGGAGATCGAGACGAACGGCACGCTCGTTCCCGGCCCTGCGCTGGCCGCGTCCACCGCGCAGTTCAACGTGGGGATCAAACTGGCGAACAGCGGGTTGCCGGAGAATCGACGAATTCGACCGGACGTGATCCGAACGTTTGCCGACATGGCGGCCTGCGTCTGGAAGTTCGTCGTCCGGGACCTCGCCGATCTGGACGAGCTCTCCGCCCTGGAGGCCCGGTTCGGCCTTGCGCCGATCTGGGTGATGCCCGAGGGCACCGACGCGGAGTCGACGCTCGCCGTCATGCGATCGGTGGCTGACGAGGTGCTGGCACGCGGGTGGAACCTGACGCCTCGCCTGCACATCCTCCTGTGGGGAGACGTCCGTGGACGCTGACCTCCTCACCTGGCATGACGTCGCCGGGATCACGGAGGCGCTGGCCGCCGCGGTGATCGCCGACGGGGTTCCGGATGTGGTCGTGGGCATCCTGCGGGGCGGGATGGTCCCGGCGGTGCTGCTCGCTCACCATCTCGGTGTTCGGGACGTGCGCGCTCTGACGATCACACATACCCAGTCGGACGGTGTGAACGCGCCGAAGGCTGAACGGCCCGTTCTCGCGAACCCGGACTCCGTCGGCCGCCTTGATGACCGGGACGTGCTGCTCGTCGACGACGTCGTTGGCAGTGGTGACACGCTCGATGCCGCCCGCAGCCATCTGGTCCACAGCCACCCTGGCAGCGTGCGTACCGCCGTGTGCCTGCTGAACCTGGCGAACTGGCCGACCACACGCGGTCCCGCGAGCGGTGATGGGCGCATTGCGACCTACGTCGGACGCGAGATCCGGCGGTGGGTGGTCTTTCCGTGGGAGCAGCCATGACGGCGGTCGCGTTCTGTCTGCTGACGTACCGGCCCAATCATCCCTCCGGTATCGAGCGGAGCATCGCCGCGTTGACGGCCGGATTGCGAAGTCTCGGCCACAGTGTCGTGGTCATTGCCGGTGGCCCGGCGGAGCCGGGAGACGAGGCTGAGCCCGAGCTGGTCCGCCTGGAGTCGGTGCGGTTGCCGCGGCCGGCACTTAACGCCGACGTGCTCGCCGCGCTCGCCGAGCCCGGACCCGTCATAGCCGAGGTGTCGCGTGTGCTGCGCGAGCGGCGGATCGAGGTCGTGTGCTGGGGCGCGCCTGTCTGGGGGCTGGGTTACCTGAACCCCGCACCACCCGGAGTACGGACCGCGCTGATGATGCACAACAAGATCCGGCCCGGATCGGCGGAAACATGGACGACGGCGATGGCCGCCGCCGACGTGGTCCTGCCAGCAAGCCCCTATCTCGTGGAGGCCGCGGCGCAGGACGGCTGGGACACCAGCGCCTGGCGGGTGGTGCCCAACGGGGTTCTCACCCTTCCGCAGCCACCGGACCACGAGCAGCGGGAATGGCTGCGCCGGTCGGGCCCGCTGCGGATGGTCTCCCGGGTCGCGCCCGTCAAGGGCCAGGCCCCGTTCTTGGCAGCGATGCCGCCGCGGTGGGATCGCCGGGTGGAGATCGTGCTCGCCGAGGCCGACTTCGAGTTCGAGCCCGGCGAGCAGGCAGCGGCGCTGGCCGCGTGCCGTGAGCAGGCGGCGCGGCGTCCCGACGTTGTCCAGATTCTGCCGGCCCTGGCGTGGCGGGAGGTGCCCTCGTTCTTCGCCGGCGCGGCGGCCACGGTCATCTCGTCCCTGGAGCCGGAGACGTTCAGCCACACGGCCGCCGAGGCGCTGTCCGCCGGCACCCCGGTCATCACCTTTGGGCACGGCTATGTGCCCACGCTGATCGGCCCGGCAGGACGGGTTGTGTCGCCGGGGTCGGGCTTCCCCGGCGTCTGGGACGCGCTGGACGACCTGCTGGCCAGCGCCGAGGGGTATCACGCCGCCAGCCGATCGGCACCCGCGCGGCTCGCCGCCCACACGCCCGAGAAGGCAGCCGAAGCGTTCCTCGCCGCGACGGCCGCCGCCCCCGCCTGACCTGACGACCCGGATCTTCCCGGGTCTGGAACACCGCCGTGCGGGTTGTCCGTACGGCCCCGTCGCATCCCTTCCACGGACAAGAGGAGGGCCCCATGTTCGGGCTACATCCCGGAGACCGGGCGCTGGTGATCGGTGCCCATCCCGACGATGAAACCGTCGGCATGGCCGGCACGATCGCCGCAATGACCGACTACGGCATCCAGGTCGACACGCTCGCCGTCGCCTGCGTGACCGCGCCGATGTTCGGCGGCAGTTCTGACACCCGCACGCGCCTGGACGAGTTCCACGAGGCGTGCGACGTGCTCGGCGTGGACCGACGCAGGGTCGCCTGGCTTGACGACGAACGCGCGGCCAGCCCCAGCTCGCATCTTCCCGAGCTGGTCGCACTGATCGAATCGGGTCCGGACGTGTCACTGGCGGTATCCCGGCCGGCCGCCCTGTTCATCCCGGCCGGCGGCCATCACCAGGATCACCAAGCCGTGCATCTGGCCGCCCTCGCGGCGGTGCGGCCGGGCTTTCGCGCCGGCCGGCCGCTGCCGCGTGTCGTGCTGGGCTATGACGGGCCTGAAGACCGGGCCTGGCTCGCTGGTCCCTCACCCCGGCCCGTGGTCGTCGACATCACCCCGACGCTTCAGACCAAGGCCAAGGCACTCGCCTGCTACCGCAGCCAGATGCGGGAGGACCCGCATCCCCGCAGCGTCGAGAAGATCCAAGCGCAGGACTGCGCGGCCGGCGCGGAGGTGGGTACCCCCGCGGCCGAACGGTTCGCCGTGTATCGCATGGCGTTCTCATGACGGGCGGCAACCCGGCCGCTGGCCATGTCCTCGTCGCGCACCAGCCCGCCTATCTGCCCTGGCCTGGCTACTTCGCCCGGCTTCTGGACGTCGACCGTTTCTTCCTGCTCGACCATGTCCAGTACTCCGCGGGCAGCTGGCAGCAGCGCAACTACGTCCTGGGCCGAGACGGCGAACGCCGGCTGCTGACGGTCCCGATTCGCCGGCCACATCACCAACCGATCTCCGACGTCGTCATCGACGACGACCGGTGGCGAGAACGGCACTGGCGGATCATCTGTAACGGATACCGCCGGGCCCCGTTCTGGCCGCAGTGGGAACCGCGCTTGGCCGCCGTCTACGGCCGGCCCTGGGAGCGGCTCGCCGCCCTGAACGAGGCGCTGCTGCGACTGCTCCTCGATGGTTTCGGCATCTCGGTCGACATCGTGCGTTCGAGCGAGCTGAGACCAACAGGTCGCAGGACCGACATGCTGATCGACCTGTGCCGCCTGACCGGCACGCGGACGCTGCGGGTCGGTACCGGCGCAACGAGCTACCTCGCTGTCGACGGCCTCGCCCACGCGGACATCGGGATCGAGATCGCGACCTACGCCCACCCGCCCTACAACCAGGGCCGCGCGGAGTTCAGCCCCGGCCTGTCTGCCCTGGATCTCCTGCTGCACCGCGGACCCGACGCTCGCAGCGTCCTGGCAGCCGGCGCGGCGAACAGCCCGTGGACATCGGCCATCCCCACGGAGGACTCCCATGCCACCCGATGATCAGTCCCCGGCCGGCGGCGCCCTACGCACCGCACCCGACCCGGCGCCCACGCAACCCTGGGTCACCCTCGAAGGCACCAACGGTGTCGGCAAGACCTACCTCGCCCGCCACGCCCTCCAGCACCTCGGAGGCCGGTGTGTGCCGCTGGTCGAGCTTCCCGACCAGGCCCCCGCCCTGCTCCCTGGCCAGGTGATCGGCGCTCTGCGTGCGACCGGCGACCTGTTCCTGCGTACCGGACATCCGCGGACCGAGACCCTCTTGCTGGCCGCGCTCCAGGTCCACCGACACGAGGCCGCAAAGATCGCCCCGGGGCAGGTCGTCCTGGAGGACCGCGGCCCCCACAGCGTGGCCGTCTATCAGGCCGCCGTCCTCTCGGCTGATACTCCCCTCGACGAGGCGTTCGCCGTCGCCGGTCGCATTCTGGAGCTGCTGGCGCAGTGGCGGCCCCTGCCCGCCACCACGCTCCTGCTTGTCGATGACCCGGACCGCTGTCTGGAGCGTTTCGAGCACCGCATCGGCCGCGAGGCCAGCCCGAGCGAGGTGGCGCTCATGCAGCGGGTGACCAGCCTTTACCGCCTGTTCGCCGCCGCATCGCCCCAGCCGTTCGAGGTCCTGGACCGTACCCACCTGGACACGGACGCCTGCGTGCGGCGCATCGTCGCAGCCTGCGACCAGGCCGCGGCCCTACCCCAGGAGCCCCAATGACCAGAGGCCGCGGCGAGAGGGCGATCAGCCTGCTGTGGGCGCTGCGCAGCCCATGTCCCCTGTCCTGCCGGTACTGCTACTTCGGAACGATCGAGGACCATCGGGACAGCCCCGTCACCGGTCCGGGAACACTGTCGCACCTGTCGCGCAACGACCTCCCCGCCACCGACATACTCGCTTTCGCCCGAAGCATCGCCGGGTCGGCGGTGAAACGGGTGTTCCTGGCCGGAGGGGAACCACTCGTGTGGCCACCCGTCCTCAGCCTGATCGAGATCCTGAAGGGCGGTGGCGTGCAGGTCGTCGTGTGCACGAACGGCATACCGCTGAATCGTCCCGACCTCACGCGCGCCCTCGTCGACCTTCAAGTCGACGCGGTGTCCGTGTCGCTGGACTCCGTCGATGCCGCCTACCACGACGCCTGGCGCCCGGCGCGCAACGGCAAGGACGGCTGGCAGCAGGTCGTCGACGGCATCCAGTCGTTGGTCGCCGCCCGCGGCGCCGCGCCCGCTCCGCGCGTCGGCATCTACATGGTCCTCACCCGGCAGAACCTCACCGACCTGGCCGCGACCGGCCGCCTCGCCGCGGACCTCGACTGCGACTACTTCGTCCCGCAGCCCGTCGCCCTCGACCCCGACCACACGCTGCGCCGCCAGCTCTCCCTGACCACCGACGACCTGCCGACCCTCGGTCAGCAGTTCGCCACCCTCGCCGGTGCACAGCTGCCGGTGTGGACACCACGGGCGAGCTACCCCGGTCAGGTCGCCGACGCGGTCCGCGTCCCCACCGGGTTCGTCCGCGGCTGCTTCGGCGGCCGAAGCCTCTTCTTCATCGAACCCGACGGGTCCGTCTGGGACTGCCCGTCGTCCCTTCGCATCGCCGCTACGCCTGCCTTGCGGCGCCGGACGATTCTGGACGGCACCGCCGCCCAGGTCCTCGCCGCGGACGACGGCCGCGCCGACTGCCCGCTGTTCTCCGTCGACTGCGTCAACATGTGGCCACTCATGGACTTCGACCGGGTCCTGTCGACCTCCGCCGGGACAGCATCGTGAACACCCCCGATCCGATGGCGTTGCTGGAGCGGGTGGTCGCGCGGATGCCCGATCCGGTCGGCCGCGAACAGGCATCACTGCTGGAAACCGAGCTCGCCGCCACGCACGGCGTCGCACACGCGGTCGTGGTCTCCTCCGGGACAGCGGCCCTGCACACGGCGCTCGTCGCACGCGGCATCGGCGAGGGCGACGAGGTCCTCCTCCCAGCACTCACCGTGATCATGACCGTCGCAGCCGTCGTGCAGGCGCGCGCCCATCCGGTGTTCGTCGACGCCGGGCCGGACGGCGAGCCGCTGGACCTCGCCGACGCGGCCTCAAAGATCACGCCCAGGACGCGGGCCGTGCTCCCTGTCCACCTCGGCGGCCAGTGCGGCGACCTGGACGCCCTCGCCGAGCTGGCCGCAAGCGCCCAGTTGGACCTCATCGAGGACGCCTGCCAGGCACACGGCAGCCGGTATCACGGACGGCTCCTCGGCACCATCGGGAGAGCAGGCTGTTTCTCCCTCAAAGACGGGAAGTTGATCTCCTCCGGTGAGGGCGGCTACCTCCTCACCGACGATCCCGACCTGGCCGCCCGCGCCACCGCGTTCCAGTCCCACTGGCAGATCCCCGCCGCTGGCGAGCCCGCGCTGTCGCGCCTTGGCACGAACTACCGACTCGCCGAGCCACTCGCCGCGCTCGCCCGGGTTAGCCTCGCCGGCTTCGACGAGCGACTCGCCCGTCGCCGGCACGCCGCGAGCCGCCTTATCGACCTCGTCGGCGACGTTCCCGGCCTGATCCCCATACTGGCCACGTCAGGGGAACAGCCCAACGGATACAGCGCGCTGTGGCGGATCTTGCTGCCAGAGCCGCGGCGGCTGTGCCGCCGCCTCGCCGAGGTCGGCGTCATCAACAGCGTCGGCACGTTCGACCTACGCGCCGCCCACCTGCATCCAGCCTGCCGCCCGCTGCATCCCGCGTCCTGCCCCCGCGCCGCACACGCGGCCGACTGTCTGCTCGCGGTCCCGGTCCCGGACGACGACACGCGCCTTACCGAGATCGCGACCCTGATCAGAACCGAGATTTCGGCATGGTGATCCTCGACGACCCCGCGTTCCTGAGCCACACGTTCGTCGTCATCGACTTCGAGGCGCTCACCCCCAAAGGCCGGCCCGCGGAACCGATCGAGGTCGCGGCGGTCGCCGGCTCCTTCCGCACCGGCCACTGGGCAGAGACCGGACGGTTCAGCGCCCTGATGCGGCCACCCGACGACGTCGCCGTAACCCCGTTCGACGTCGCTCAGACCGGCATCACCGACGCGGAGCTGCGCGCCCAACGGCCAGCGTCACAGGTCATGGCCGCTCTCGACGCCCGCCTGACCGCACCGCCCTACCGACTGGTCGCCCACCATGCACCCACCGAGGCGGGTCTGATCTCCCGCCAACACGAACACTGCCCCCGGCTGGCCGCAACGCCGCTGCTGTGCACCGTCCGCCTCGCCCGAGTCGCCTACCCTGAGCTGCGGTCCCACAGCCTCGACACGGTGTTGCATCACCTGGGCATTCCACTGCCCGCGAACCGGCACCGCGCCCTGCCCGACGTGGAGCTGACCGTCGCATTGTTCGGGCGACTGCTCACCCACGGCGCCGCCACCGACCGGTGGTCCACCCTCGCCGACCTCGACCGCCTCGGCGGCGTGCCACCCAAACGAGCGACGCAGGAACCGGYAGACAACACCACCCAGCCGTCCCTGTTCTGACGCGGACCCTCAGCTGTGCGCGAACTCCGCGACCTCCCCAATGCGGGCGAACAGTTCCTTGGCCTGCAACCGGGAGTCCTCGGCGATGTCCGTCCCGTCGGCAAGCTCCTGCTCGTCGAACCAGCGCACCCTCGTCTCCGGCGGCCGCACGTCACCGTCCCAAAGCGCGACGAAGACGTGGTCGACGTGGACGTGCTGTTCGCTGGTATGACTGTCCGGGCTCGCGGCCATCTCCACGATCCACCAAGGCGCCACCACGGGCGTGTGCGGAAAACCGTCCGGCAGCGGGGTCGCAGGACCGGCAACCAACCGCATGCGGCTACCCAGCTCCTCCACGACCTCCCGGACCGCGGCTTCTGCCGGGCTCTCGTCTGCCTCGACGTGGCCTCCCGGCGGAATCCAGCCCGCAAACCGCGGATGCCACATCATCGCCACCTGCCAGCTCGCATCCTCGCGGTGGCGGAAGACGAAGACCGTCGCCGTTGCCTCTTTGATCATCGACCTTGTCTCTCCGCTCCCGCCTTCGCCGGCGCCCTCGCAGGAATGGCGCGAGCCTCCCATACCGCTCCCAACCGATCCCGACACGACACCCCACACCCACGCCAAGACACCGATGCGCCGTCGGCCCATCAGGCATCACGCACCCGAACGGAGTAGGAGGTGGCCATGGAACCCGTCTGGAACGGGGTCCTGACCTGCGACTACGAGCGGACCCGTCCCCACGCCAGCCATCTGGAGTGGGACCTCTACACCGACGCTCTGATCCGTTGGCCCCTGATACTCATGGACGATCCGAGGCCGTATGGCCAGCTACGCCGCGCCGGCATCGTCGACATCCCCGAGCTGGCCCACCGCGACCTGACAAGCGCATGGCATCGTCAGCTCGCCGGCCTGGACCACGCCGTCAACCTGATAACCCGCGCGACCCACGACCGGGACGTCGCCAGCGCCGCCCTCGACCGCGTCGACGATGCAGCGCGACGAGGCGACGTYGGCGGCCTCGCGCGAGCGCTCGCGGCAGCGACCGCAGCGTTCACCAGGGTCAACGCGACGCACATCGTCAACTGGCTGCTCCCCGAAGACCACTGGGAACGCCTGCTCACCGATCTGTTCGGCTCCCACGACGCTGCGCTCACCTGCCTGTCGGCACTCCAGCTTCCCGCCGCGCCCGGACACATCCTGGCCACGCAGATACAGATCCCCCACCGGTCGGGAGAGGCGACCGCGTTCGACATCGAGGTGACGGCTCGACATCAGGAACAGACAGTCCCGGCCGCTGGTCTGATCACACAGCGCACGCGGGCCGCTCGCCGACGCGAAGCGTGGACTACCGCCGCCATCCTCGCGGCGGCCGGCGACTACCAGGTCGTCACGGAGATCCGCGCAATGGCCTTGCTCCTCGGGTGGGCGGCCGACAGCGAGGAACGACGTAAGGAACTACGCGAACGGTTCCTGACCGGGGCGCACTCCTGGTGCGACCTCACCGGGGCAGACCCGTGCCGGATCACCGCAGCCGACCTCCTAGGAGATGACCGCGATGCACCCCATTGAGGTCACCAGGCTGGCCGACGCCACCGACCCTGCCCGGCACGGCGGTAAGGCCACCGCCCTCGCGACGCTGATCCACCACGGACTACCGGTACCCGACGGACTCGTCCTGCCCGCCCATCTCCCAGACGACCAGCTCACGAGCGCGGTCTCCACCGTGCTGGACTGGGCAACCTCGGTCGACACCCGCTACGGGATCGTCGCCCGCTCCTCAGCGCCCGCGGAAGACGGCCCCGAGGCGTCCTTCGCTGGTCTCCACACCTCCCGCTTCACCCCCACACATCCCGAGGCGCTCCTCGCTGCCGTCCGCGAGGTGCGCGCTTCCGCGACGACGCCTGCACTCGCCGCCTACGCCGCGCGTCGCCGCGTGCGCCCCACCGCGCACCTCGCGGTTCTCGTCCAACCAGCGATCCGTCCGCACGCCGCCGGGGTACTGGCCGCCACCCTCAACGCCGACACCGTTCGGCCATGGGCCCTCGACGCTGTCCGCGGCCTCGCGCTACCAGTGGTCGACGGAAGCCAGCGCGGCGAACGCCACCACAGCRCCAGCGCCAGCCCGACGCCCGCCGAGCAGGACGTGATTCTTCTGCCCGGCACCGCCACCGAGCTCCGCCAACCACCCGGCGAGTGGATCACTCTTCCCACGGCCCACGGACAACCACCACAGCGCGCCAAAATCCAGACCTCAGCCGCCGGCCTGCTTCACCTCTACGCTCCCGCGCCGATCTCGGACCCCCACCTGCTCACGACATCGGCTCGGAACCGTCTTCTCCGTCTCGCCTGCCGTGCCGCCGCGGTGCTCAACCTCGACCACATCGATATCGAGTGGGCTGTCGCCGCAGACGGCACCATCCACATCCTTCAGGCACGCCCGCTCACCAGCCCCGTCCCCGACCCGGCCGACGGCGCTCGATCCGGTGACGGCCCGATCTGGCACGGCATCCCCGCCGCACCCGGCCGCGGCACCGGCCCCGCCCATCACCAGCATCCCGACGCCGCAGCCCCCACAGACACGATGCCGACCGGAGCCGTGCTCATCTGCGACAACGTCGGCCCTGAAGCGCTCCCGGCTCTCCTGGCTAGCCCAGCGGCGATCGCCTCGACCTCCGGAGGGCCGCTCTCTCACGCCGCCATCGTTGCCCGCGAAATCGGCATCCCCTGCGTGACCGCCTTGCCCCGCGAGCTACTCAAGGTGATGCCAGGCACCCATCTCACCGTCGACGGAACAGCGGGGACGGTCCGATCCGCCGTCACCGCCGAAGAACCGCCAAACCGACAGCCACCGGCACTCGTCGGCGCCGCTGTCGTCACGCAGACCCAGCCGGAAACCATCCCCCGCGACGGACGAGTGGCAACTCTTCTTCTCCATTTCCCAGGCGATGAACTACCGCTCCTACCCAACGACACCGAAGCCGCCTCACACCCTGCGGAACCACCCGTTGGCGTTTTCCAGCCCAGCGAAGAGCCAGCCCTCCCGCCACTGCCGACCGGATACCAGGAACACCGCCTACCAGGATTCGGCAGGATCGCCTGGCCTACCAATGCCGGCCACCTCCCCAGTCGTCTGGTCGCCCTTGAAGACCGGCAACAAATTCACGAGCGGCCGACCCGCCCCACCACTAAGCGGACTTGACCCATCCACCAACGCCGGCCGGTCCGATTCGTGTGAACAGAYGGACCATCCAACGCCGAACAGATCGCACGGCCGCACACCATTTCCGCAGCTCAGCCCGGCGGTTACGGACGAAGGAAACGATCGCCAGGATCACGGTTCCCTGCGCACCTGGACCGAAATCAGCCGCGCGGTTCACGCGCTCACGCGGTAGTAGCGCGRCCTTCGGTGCGCGATCCGAAAGACGCTATGGTGACGGCCGCTCTTCCGCTCGAAGCTGCTCACAGGCCCAGTCCGCGACTGTTCGGATGACGGACGCCTGCCAGATCTGGGTCTGGGGGTCGGCGTAGGCCGGGTCGTCGTGGACGGCGATGCCGTGCTGCGCCCCGTCGACCGTGACCAGGCGGGCCTCGCCTCCGAACCGGCCGACGGCCGCCCGCGAGCTGTCCATGGGGATGAAGGTGTCCTTCGTGCCATGCACGATCAGCGTCGGTGCGGTGACAGCGCCGAGTTCGCGGTCAGGGCGAAGGTAGAAGATCTCGTTGAGTAGCGGCCGACCGAGCCGGAACGTCGGCGAGTGCTCCAGGTAGCCG
>NZ_MRUJ01000025.1:0-44091 GCF_002099325.1 Frankia sp. KB5
ACGCGACCGAGGATCCCCGGGTGTCCATCGTGGTCGCGCATATCGCCGCCTGCGGGATGCCGCTGGCACGTATCCAGGAGATTCGCGCCGCGATCGCCGCGTTTCGTGCGGCCGGTGGCACCGCCATCGCCTACGCGGACACCTTCGGGGAGTTCGGGGGCGGCACGGCGCCCTACTATCTGGCCTGCGCGTTCGACGAGATCTGGCTCGCCCCGCCCGGTGACTGCGGCCTGACCGGTCTCGGGATGGAGGCGCCGTTCCTGCGGGGAGCGCTCGACCGGCTCGGTATCTCCGTCGAGATCGGCCAGCGGTACGAGTACAAGAACGCCGTCAACACGCTGGTGGAGCGGGACTTCACCCCGGCGCACCTGGAGGCGGTCAGCCGGATCATCGAGTCCAGCTCTGACCAGATCGTGGCCGGCATCGCCGAGGGACGCGGGCTGTCCACCGACCGGGTTCGGCGTCTGATCGATCTCGGACCGCTGGCCGGGTCCGTCGCGCTCGACACCGGTCTCGTCGACCGTCTCGGCTACCGCGACGAGGTGTACGCGGCGGCACGGGAACGGGTGACGCGGGGGCCGTCGGCCGGATTCGGGGGTGACGGGGAGGGCGCGGGCCGGGAGGATGCGCGCCGCGGGTCCGGCGCGGAGCCGGTTTTGATGTACGCCTCCGCCTACCGGCGGTCCGCCGAGCGGCGGGAGAAGTTCCCGGCGCTTCGCGTGGCGGCGCTGGCGGCCGGCGGTCCGGCGGCTTTCTTCTTCCGCGAGGTTCCCGATGATCGGGACGGCTCCCGTCCCGACGGCGCCGGGGAGGCCCACCTCCACCCGGACGAGGCCGCGGGCAGCGGGACGAGTGCGCTGGCCCCCTCCGTGACGGCGCCACATCGAGACCCGAAGAAGTCGGTCATCGCGCTCATCCATGGGACCGGGCCGGTCGTCCTCGGACACGGTGCCCCGGGTCCGTTCTCCGGGCCGGTGCTCGCAGCGGAGGCCACCGCGGCGGCCTTCCGTTCCGCCGCGCGTGATCCCGCGGTGGCGGCGGCGGTGTTCCGGGTGAGCAGCCCTGGGGGTTCCTACGTCGCCTCCGACCTGGTCCGCCGGGAGGCCGAGCGGTTCCGGGCCAGCGGCCGGCCGCTGATCGTCTCGATGGGTGACGTGGCGGCCTCTGGTGGCTACTTCGTCGCCCTGGCATCCGATGCGATCGTGGCGAACCCCGGCACGCTGACCGGCTCGATCGGGGTGTTCGCCGGCAAGCAGGTGATCAGCGGGCTGCTCGACAAGGTGGGAGTGGGCTTCGGTGCCGTCGCGGAGGGCGAGCATGCGCTGATGATGTCGCCGCGGCGGCCCTTCACCCCGGGGGAGCGGGAGAAACTGGAGGAGTTCCTGGACCGGGTCTACGCCGACTTCGTTGACAAGGTGGCGGTCGCTCGCGGGCTGTCCCGGGACCAGGCGCACCAGCTGGCCCGCGGCCGGGTGTGGACCGGCGCGGACGCCCATGCGCACGGCTTGGTGGACGTCCTCGGCGGGTTGGCGCAGGCGATCGAACTCGCCTGGTCGCGCGCCGGTCTGCCGGCCGGTGAGACTCCGCGGGTGCGGCTGACGCCCAAGCCGTCGGTGCTGGAACGGGTCCGGTCGCCGAAGTCCAGCGAGGACCGCGGGGCCGCCGCGTCGGTGGCCGGGTCGGTGGCCGGGTCGGTGGCCGGGTCGGTGGCCGGGTCCGCCCTGGGCCTGCTCGGCGCTGGTCCCGGTGCCGGCTTCGTCCCGGGTTGGGGGGCGCTGGCACCGCTGGCGGCGCGGCTTGGTCTGCCCTCGGCCGGTCCGCTGGTCATGCCGCCGATCGGGCGGATCGGTTAGCCGGTCCGCACCGGTGGCCCACAACGAACTCGCCGGCCTGTGGGATGCGTGACACCGCCGTCCGCGGGAGGATCGACGCCCGGGTGCCCGACGGCCAGGCAGGCGGTGAAATGACCGTCGGGTGGCCGGTGAACGGACCCGCCGCGGGTGAATGGACGCGCCGCGCCGGGCCGGGACCGGCGTCGCGTCGCCGTGGGGCGACGGTAGTCTCGCAGCGACCGGTTTCGTCCGGACGGCACCGCTCGTCCCGCGCCACGATCCGCGGCAGGCCATCAGGGTCTGCCCCGGTGGCCTGCCGCGGGGTGGTGGCTTCCGGTCACCGGCCTGTGGCGGTCCGCTGCTGCCACCGCGTCATCGTTCCGTGTCAGAGCGCATACCGGAGGTCGAAGCCGTGCCGTCTATCGAGGCCGTCGGAGCCCGCGAGATCCTTGACTCGCGCGGTAACCCCACCGTCGAGGTCGAGGTCGTCCTGGAGGACGGCACGCTGGGCCGCGCCGCGGTGCCCAGCGGGGCGAGCACCGGTGCCTTCGAGGCCGTCGAGCTGCGCGACGGGGACAACCGCTATGGCGGCAAGGGCGTGACCAAGGCCGTGGCCGCGGTGATCGACCGGATCGGTCCGGCGATCATGGAGTTGGAGGCCACCGAGCAGCGTCTTCTCGACGCGACGCTCATCGACCTCGACGGCACCCCGGGCAAGTCGGCCCTCGGCGCCAACGCCCTGCTCGGGGTCAGCCTGGCGGTGGCCAAGGCGGCGGCGGCGTCGAGCGGCCTGCCGCTGTTCCGGTACCTGGGAGGTCCGACCGCGCACCTGCTCCCGGTGCCGATGATGAACATCCTCAACGGTGGTGCGCACGCCGACACCAACGTCGACATTCAGGAGTTCATGATTGCTCCGATCGGCGCGAGCACCTTCGCCGAGTCGCTGCGCTGGGGTGCGGAAGTCTATCATGCGCTCAAGAGCGTGCTGAAGGCGCGGGGCCTGGCGACCGGCGTGGGCGACGAGGGCGGCTTCGCGCCGAGCCTGCCCACCAACCGGGAGGCTCTCGACCTCATCGCCGAGGGGATCGACAAGGCCGGCTTCGCCCTGGGGACGGACATCGCCCTGGCGTTGGACGTTGCCTCCACCGAGTTCTACGCGGACGGGTCGTACACCTTCGAGGGCAACTCGCGTAGCGCCGAGTACCTGAGCGACTACTATGCCGAGCTCGTCTCCGCCTACCCGATCGTCTCCATCGAGGACCCGCTGGCCGAGGATGACTGGGATGGCTGGGTGGCGCTCACCGAGCGGCTCGGTGGCAAGGTGCAGCTCGTCGGGGACGACTTGTTCGTGACCAACCCGGAGCGGCTGGCTCGCGGGATCGCCTTGAAGGCCGCAAACGCCCTGCTGGTGAAGGTGAACCAGATCGGCACGCTGACCGAGACGCTCGACGCGGTGAACCTGGCCCACCGTAGCGGCTACCGGGCAATGATGTCCCACCGGTCCGGCGAGACCGAGGACACCACCATCGCCGACCTCGCCGTCGCGGTCGACTGCGGTCAGATCAAGACCGGCGCCCCGGCGCGCTCGGAGCGGGTCGCGAAGTACAATCAGCTGCTGCGCATCGAGGAGGAACTCGACGACGCGGCCCGGTACGCGGGCGCCGCCGCGTTCCCCCGCCGCAGGCAAGCCGGCTGATCCCATGCCGCCGCGGAACACCGCGCTGACCACGAGGGCGACCCTGCTCGCCGTCGTGATCTGCGTGCTGGTCCTGACCCTCGCCTATCCGCTGCGGCTGTACCTGCAGCAGCAGGCCAAGCTCTCCGAGCTGAGCCGGACCAACGCGCAGGCCCAGGCGAGGGTCAACGAGCTGCGGGCGACGGTCGAGCGCTACGACGACCAGGCCTGGGTCGAGGACGAGGCGCGCCGTCGGCTGCATTACGTCAAGCCCGGTGAGCGGGCGTACCTGATGCCGATCAAACCGGCACCCACCAAGGACGGCGACGAGACCCGCGGCGGGTCGTCCGGGGGCTCGGCCTGGTACGCCCGACTCTGGTCGGAGATCTCGACGCCGTAGCGGTCACGGGGCGGGAGCCCCGACCCCGGTGCGGCGAAGGAACGGGCTTGGCGGACGGTGATGACGGCGATGACGGCGAGGGGGTGAGTATGGCACCGGCGGTGACGGCCGAGGATCTCGAGATCGTGCGCCGTCAGCTCTCCCGCGAGCCGCGAGCCGTCCTCGCGGTGGCCCATCGCTGCTCGTGCGGTCTTCCCGACGTGGTCGAGACCGCACCGCGGCTTGCCGGCGGCACCCCCTTCCCGACCCTGTACTACCTCACCTGCCCCCGGGCTGCGTCGGCGATCTCGCGGCTGGAGGGGGTCGGGGTGATGCGCGAGATGACAGCCCGGCTGGCGGAGGATCCGCGGCTCGCCGCCGCCTACGCCGTCGCCCACCGGGACTACCTCGCCCGGCGCGACGCGCACGAGGTGCTGCCCGCCGCTCCGAGCGCGGGTGGCATGCCCGATCGGGTCAAGTGCCTGCACGTCCTCGTAGCGCACAGTCTCGCCGTGGGTCCGGGAGTCAATCCGTTCGGTGACGAGGCCCTTGCGGCTGTTCCCGACTGGGGTCGGCGGGGGCCGTGCGTGGCCGGTGGCCGATGTCCGGGCGTTGACGAGGCCGAGGCGCCCGGACCCGCCCCGGGCGGCGGGGCGGCGGGCGACGGACCGACCGGCAGTCGTTCGACAGGGGATCCGGCAGGGGACCCGACGGGGGATCCGAAAGAGATCCGATAGGGGATTTGACCGGGGAGGAGAGACCGTGAGTCGGGTCGCCGCGATCGACTGTGGAACCAACTCGATCCGTCTGCTGGTGGCGGACGTCGAGGGATCGACCCTGCACGAGCTGACCCGCCAGATGGAGATCGTCCGGCTGGGGGCCGGGGTCGACCGGACCGGTGAGCTCGCGCCGGAGGCGCTCGCCCGCACCTTCACCGCGCTGCGGGACTATGCCGAGCAGATCGAGCGGCTGGGAGCCTCACGGGTGCGGATGGTCGCCACGAGCGCGACCCGCGACGCGCGCAACCGCCATGAGCTCGTCGCCGGGGTCCGCGCGATCCTCGGTGTGGACCCCGAGGTGATCAGCGGGAACGAGGAGGCGGCCCTGTCCTTCGGCGGCGCCATCGGTGACCTCGTCGGCCGAGCCGGTTCGTTTGACGCCGGTTCGTTTGACGCCGGTTCGTTCGACGCCGGTTCGTCTGCCGGTTCGGTCGAGGGCGCGCCGACGGGGCCGGTCGCCACGCCGATCCTGCTCGCCGACATCGGCGGCGGCTCGACCGAACTCGTCCTCGGGGACGTGAGCGGGGTGCGGGCCGCCCGTTCGGTGAACGTCGGATGCGTGCGGCTGGCGGAGCGGCACCTGCACGATGATCCGCCGACCGGCGCGCAGGCCGCGGCGATCGTCGCCGACGTGCACGCGGCACTCGACCTCGCCGCCCGTACCGTGCCCCTGACCGAGGCGGCGACGCTGGTCGGCGTCGCGGGGACCGTCACCACGGTCGCCGCCCTCGCGGCTGATCTCCCCGAGTACGACCCGACCCGCATCCACCTGTCYGTGACGACGGCGGAGCAGGTCGCGCAGGTCACGGACCGGCTGCTGAGGATGACGCACGACCAGCGCGCGGCCCTGCCGGTGATGCACCCGGGTCGGGTGGACGTCATCGCCGCCGGCGCGCTCGTGCTGCGCACCCTGGTCGAGCGAACGGGCGCCGCGGCGGTGGTGGCAAGCGAACGCGACATCCTCGATGGGATAGCGCTGGCCCTGGCCGCCGCGCCGGGCGCCCCGGCCACCGGGCCCGGGCGGGCGGCGCCGCCCGTCACCGCCGGCCCGTCGGTATGAGGACCAGCTGTAGGAGGACCGGTGGGGCGGGGTGACGGACGGGACGGGTGACCCGGTGCGGTCAGGGGGCCCGGTGCGGTCAGGGGGCCCGGTGCGGTCAGGGGGTCCGGTGCGACCGGGAAGCGGTTGGCCGGGGGACCTCGCCGCCGCCGACACACCGGTCGCAGCCACGCCGGGCGAGGTCCGCGCGTTGGCCGCCGACGCGACGGGCACCCGGGAGCTCGATGCCCGGATGTCCGTCTGCCGGGCCTGCCCGCGCCTGGTCACCTGGCGGGAAGAAGTCGCGGCGGTGCGGCGGGCGGCCTTCGCCGAGCAGGCCTACTGGGGGCGTCCGGTGCCCTCGTTCGGCCCGGGCGACGCCCGGATCCTCGTCATCGGTCTGGCGCCCGCGGCCCACGGAGGGAACCGCACCGGACGCATCTTCACCGGGGACCGCAGCGGCGACTGGCTGTTTGCCTCGTTGCACCGCKTCGGGCTGGCGGCGCTGCCGACCTCGGTGTCCGCCGGGGACGGTCAGCGTCTGACGGCCACGCGCATCGTCGCCGTCGTCCGTTGCGCTCCGCCCGCGAACAAGCCGACCACTACGGAGCGTGACACCTGTCGGCCCTGGTTGGTGCGTGACCTGGAGCTTGTCCGGTCCACCCTGCGGGTCATCGTCGTCCTCGGTGGATTCGCCTGGTCCGCCCTGTGGCCCGCCCTGGTCCAGGCCGGATTCCCGGTTCCTCCGCGCCGGGTGTCGTTCGGGCACGGCGTGCGGGTCGAACTTCCCGTATCCGGGGTGTCGGTCGTTGGTTGCTATCACCCAAGCCAGCAGAACACCTTCACCGGTCGGGTCACCGAAGTGATGCTTGACACGATTTTTGGCACGGCGGCGGAGCTCGCGGAAGTGGTTGAGCGGGCCGGGTAAGTCTTTGTCCTTGTGGCCGTCGACACAGAAGGTGAGCCGGAACACGGTCCCCACGCATCGGCACCACGGGCCGAAGACCGCCGGTATTCGTGTCCTGCGTCACGAAAAAAGCTGGGCGGCCAGCCCGGGACCAGGGTGTAACACGGCCCTCGTGGGTACGTTTTTGCCATGGGCTACGGGCAACCACCGCACATCCTCATCGTCGGCGGAGGATACGTCGGCATGTACACGGCCCTGCGGCTGCGGCGGAAGCTGCGCCAGGACGAGGCATTGGTCACAGTCGTCGAGCCCAACTCGTACATGACCTATCAGCCTTTCCTCCCGGAAGCGGCGRCCGGCAACCTTGAGCCACGGCACGTGGTGGTGCCGCTACGTAAGGTGCTGAAGGGCTGTCGGGTTGTCAGCGGAAGCGCGCTTCAGGTGTCGCATGGGACACGGACCGCCGTGATCAAACCATCCCTTGGCGAGAAATTTGATCTTAAGTACGACATCTTGGTGATGTGTCCGGGATCGGTGGCGCGAACCCTGCCAATCCCAGGGCTCGCGGAGCAGGGCATCGGCTTCAAGAGCGCGGCCGAGGCCATTTATCTCCGTAATCAGGTCATCAGCCGGTTGGACGCGGCCGCCTCGGTGACCGATCCCGCGGTCCGGCGCCGGGCGCTGACCTTTCTCTTCATCGGCGGAGGGTATGCCGGAATAGAGGCTCTTGCCGAGTTGGAGGACATGGCCCGCGATGCGTGTTCTTTCTATCCTGATCTGGAACCGACGGATATGCGTTGGGTCCTCGTTGAAGCCGCCGGCCGTATTCTTCCCGAGGTTTCACCCGGAATGGGGCTTTATACCCTCCGGCAGCTCGAGCACCGGGGCATCGACGTCAGGTTGAACACGCGGGTGGAGAGCCTGGTCGGTGGGCGGGTTGTGCTGAATAACGGTGAGGAGTTCGACGCGGGCACCATCGTGTGGACGGCCGGGGTGCGGGCGAACCCGATGCTGRCCGACACGGATCTGCCCTTGGACGATCAAGGCCGGGTGCGCGCGACCGTCTTCCTGCAGATCGACGGGGTGGGTGACGCGTGGGCCGCGGGTGACTGCGCGGCCRTGCCCGACCTGACCAGGGGCGAGGATGTCACGACCGGTCCCTCGGCCCAGCACGCCGTCCGCCAGGCTCGCCGGCTGGCCCTCAACATCCTCGCCGAGCTGCGCGGCGAGCCCCTCGAACCATACGAGCACAGCTATGCCGGCAGCGTGGCGTCCCTGGGCCTGCACAAGGGTGTCGCCGAGGTCTACGGGGTCAAGCTGCGCGGCTGGCCCGCCTGGTTCATGCACCGGACGTACCACCTGAGCAGGGTTCCCACCCTCAACCGCAAGACCAGGGTGGTCGCGGACTGGTCGTTGGCACTGTTCTTCCGCCGCGAGATCGTCTCGCTCGGATCCTTCGCCGATCCCCGGGCCGAGTTCCGCCGGGCGGCGATGCCGTCCGCGTTCGCCGCGGCCATCTCCCCAGGCACGCCCGGCACTCCGGTCACGACGACCGGGCGGAACGGGACCACTCGCGCCCCCGCGTCCGCCGTCGCAGCCGACTCGCCCGGCGATGCCGAGGGCGGTGAGGCCGAGGGTGGTGAGGCCGCGTCCCCGGGTGRGGATGTCGTCCGGGCCGCACCGACCGGCAGGATCTCCCGCGGCCGGAGCCGGACGCCCGGTCCGCGCGGCACGTGAACTGAGCGCCCGGCGGCACCATGGCCGGCGTGTGACGGTAGGGACGCCGGGAGCCTGCGGGCCGGTGAATCGTCGCCCGGTTGCGATGGTTCACCGGCCCTCGTGGCTTCACGGCACTTAGGTGGGGGTGTTTTCCCGCGTCTCCGCTCTGGCCGTCAGGACCAAACCCGACGGTGGACCCGCCTTTTAGCGATCTGAGCTGTCCACCGATCGAAGGGGRTGGCGAACAGTTGGCATCCTCGTCACGATGAGTCACGCTTTCGGTCGTGCCGCCATCTCCGGACCACTTTTTCCGCATGTGTTATTCCCAGACCCTACGTAGCGTGGTAGAAACATCAGCGATGTAGACGAGCCGGTGTATCCCAACTGGTAGAGGAGGCTGTCCTAAAAACAGCTCGAGTGTCGGTTCGACTCCGACCACCGGCACAATCCTTTCTCGGTCATCCGGGCATCTGACCGATGAACCGCGGCCGAGGAGGGGAAGGCTTCGTCGCTGTGGGATGCTGTGAGGATGYGCGCGTGGACGTGYGCCGCGATGCCTTGTCGCCATCCACCGTGTCCCGGTGCGCCGGGAACTCCCGTATCCCAAGGAACGTTCCAGACGGTGACGTAGGCTGTAGTCACCGAGGGTGATGCCTCCCCGGAGGCGACCGAGAGGAGCCGGCTCCATGGCCGACCTTCGTTCCTCGAACCCCGCGTTCCGTCGCGGTGGGTTCGCGTCTCCTCCCACGCCGACCCCCGAGGAGCTGGCGAGCCACTACCGCCAGCCCACCACCCTCACGATCGACGACGTCGTCGTGCACACGCTGGGGCTGTTCGCGCTGCTGGCGGTCGGTGGCGCGGTCGGCTGGGCCCTCGCGCCGGACTCGCCCGGCATCGCGCTGGGGGCCGGCCTCGTCGCCCTGGCGATCAGCCTGTTCGTCTCGTTTCGCAACCTGATCAGTCCGCCGCTCATCATCGCCTTCGCCCTGATCGAAGGGGTGGCGGTCGGGGCGGTCTCGCGCTACTACGAGAACGCCTTCAACGGCATCATCCCGCAGGCCCTGCTCGGGACCGGTCTGATCTTCGTCGCGATGCTGGTCGCCTACCGTAGTGGTCGGCTACGGGCCACCCCCCGGATGGCCCGTATCGTGTTCGGCGTGCTCCTCGGGGTCGTGCTCCTCGGCCTGACCGACCTCGTGATCAGGGCCACCAGCGGAAGCCACCTGCCGGTGATCAACGATGCGACGCCGCTCGGCATCCTGTTCAGCCTGCTTGTGCTCGGCGTCGCGAGCCTGCAGTTCATCCTCGACTTCGACTACATCGAGCGGGCGATCGCGTCCCATGCGCCGCGTTCCGAGGCGTGGCGGGCGGGATTCGGCCTGCTGATCGGCTTCGTCTGGGTCTACCTGGAGACGCTGCGCCTGCTCTCCAAGCTGCGGCAGTAGCGCGCGGGTCCGTCGTGGGGCCGGGTCCTGCCGATGATCATGTCAGGGCGGGCAGGGTCAGGGCGCGCGTGGTCAGGGCGCGCGMATAGCGGGTGTCCTCAAGCCTGGTCCTCAGCCCGAGACGTCCGGCCCCGCCGACCGCGCAGTGATCTGGATGATGCATCGCTGATCGCGGATCATCGCCGCCCGGTAGTCGTCCCAGTCGGGATGCTCACCCGCGATGTCTCGGTAATAGGAGATCAGGAGGTCCATCGCCGCCGGTAGCCGGACGATCTCGGCGGTTCCGTTGATCTGCACCCAGGGCCCGAAGAACTCATCGGGGAACACACAGATCCGTACGGTCGGATCCCGCTCGATGTGGCGGACCTTGTAGGCGGTGAGCCGGCTGCTGATCTGCAGACGGCCGTCGGTGTCCACCCCGACGGTGACCGGTGACATCTGGGGCGTGCCATCCCGGCGGGTGGTGCTGAGCACCGCCCGGTGGTGATCGCGTACGAACTCAGTGGCTGCGTCGAGGTTCATGCAGTCATTGTGATGTGTCCGGTGGCCGACCGGGCGCGTCAACGATGCGGACCATATCCGCCCCATGGCGCCGGGTACCCGGCGCCATGGGGCGGGGGACAGCTGCGGGAAGCCGGGCCGTACCTCGACGCCCCACCGAGCGGCCGGGCCTGCGCGGCCGGGCCGCCGAGTGTCTACGCGCGGATCGCCCGCCGCCGCAGATCGGCCTCATGGACCAGGGCCGCCGCATAGCAGTGCGGCAGGTCGTGCTCGGCCCGCAGCCAGTTGACGCGCTCTGCGAAGCGGAGCAGGCCGGGTCCGTCGTCGAGCCGATCGAGCCAGTGGTTCACGTCGTGGCCGGTTGCCTTCGGTATCCGCTCGATGAGGATCTGGTGGGTCTGGGCGGAGCGGTTCAGCGACATGCGCGCCTCCTGAGGTGAAACCCGACGTCAACGGACCATGTCTGGAGGGTGCCCTATACCACAGTAGAGAGCAAGACCCGTTCCCGTCATCGTCAGGTAACCTGCTCGGATGTCCGACGAGGTCCGTGATCTCACCCGTGAGGTCGGCCTGCTGATTCACCGCCTTCAGTGTTGGTCCGGGTCATCATGGGATGTTCCGGTGGAATCCGGTGGTACCAGGGCGGAGCGGGCCGTTCGGCTGCTCGACGAACTGGCGTCRCTCGGCGAGCGGGCCGGCACGGGAGCGCCGGCCGGCGCTCGTCCGCCGCGGCTGGCGCCGCATGCCCTGACCGACCAGCTCGCGGTCCTCGCCGACGAGCTCGTCGCCGCGATCTCGGTGTCCGGTGCGGCGGCGCCGTCCGGTCGCGACGTCCTGGCCGCCGCCCGGGCCGCCGTCCTGGAGGCCCGCCGGGATCTGGACGGCGCGGGCTTCGGGTTCCGCCCCCGTTGAGCGTTCGGTCGGTCTGATCGTCCAGTTCGGTCGGTCGGTCCGATCGTCGTTCACCGCAGGTTCCACGTGCTGCGCACGGTTTCCAGAACGTGTCCCGCGGCGATCCGCGCGCCGTCGAGACTCAGGTGCACGCCGTCACGGGCTCGGGCCAGGACGGTGTTACCGTCCGTGCCGGTGAGGTAGTCGCTGTATGCGCCGTTCTTCGACAACCACGGGGTGAGATCGAGATATCGGGCTCCGACCACCCTGGTCGTGGCGTCGAGGGTCGCCTCGTTCAGCCGGCGGAAGTAGCCGTTAAGCTGGTCCGACCGGGCCGGCGGGAGGCTGAGCCACAGCACTCGGCGGGCTCCGTCGCCGCTCCAGATCCGCATCACGACGATGGCACGCCGTTGGTACTCGGCGGTCCACGCGTCCGATCCGGCCGGCAGGACGGTTCCGTCCGCAAGCGTGATGCCCTGGCCGTCGTTCCCGCCCATTGCGACGATCACCAGCTCTGGGTTGCGCTGCGTGATCTGCGCCCGGGCATGGGTGGCCCAGTCGAAGAAGTCGGGCCGCACCAGGCCCGTGCCGAACCGCGTCTCGGTCTGTGCCCGGATCGTGGCGGGCGCACTGTTCATGATGCTCGGACCGAGTGATTCCGTCAGCGAGTCCCCGGTGACCAGGACGCGCAGCGGATCGGCCGCGGTCGGGTGGCGCGGTGGCAGCGGGGAGCGGTGGGAACCGGCGGCGCCCGGCCCGAGGGCGCCGGGGCGATCGGGCTCGGCTTCAGCTCGGCTGGCCGCCGATGCCAGCTCGGAGAAGGTGCCGCCGGACTTGGCGTCGTGACCAAACGCGCGCGACAACCACCGGTCCGGTTCGTCGAGATGGACGGTCCGGGTGATCCGTTCGGTCGGCCGGGCCACGCCCAGCACGAGCGTGCGGGTGAGTCCTGGGCGCATGCCCTCGCCCGCGTGCACCATCGCCGAGGCGCGGAGCACCGCCAGCAGACCCAGGGTGACGGCTACCAGCAGGAAGGCCTGCCGAACCCGGACGACGCCGGTGGTCGCCGCGGGTGCGGTCGCCGGGGGTCCCGGTGGCGCCGAATCTTCACGCTCAGTCATCGCCCCTCGGCTTCGTTGACGCAGGTCACAGATGTCCCGGAATGTGATCGGGCGTTGCTATTAGATTACTCTAAGTTAAAGTCCCTCTCGCCGTTGCTCGTATCGTCCGGCCTGAGTGTTACCCCGGCCGGGGTAACACTCAGGCTCCGGGACCGGGGTTGGGCTGGGGAGAGCAGGCGAGCGTGACTCAGAAGCGGAAGTAGATGAACGGCGCGACGTCCTGTGGGCCGACGATCGCATAAATGATCATGATGCTCGGGGTGAGCAGCGCGATCTGGGCGCCAAGGCGCAGTCGGGTGAAGGCGGCCTGCGCGTGGATCCACCAGACGCGCGGGACGGCTGCGGTGGCCAGTCCCACCCCGATGGCGGCGAGGACCGTCGGAGTGACCAGCGGCGCCGGTCCGCTCGCGGTGAACAGCCGGACGACGAGCTCGCGTGCCGTTGCCAGGTCGGGCGCTCGGAACAGGACCCAGGTGGCACACACGAAGTGGAAGACGGCCAGCCGGCCGGCCCAGGCGCGGACCGGGTTGGGGACCGCTTCGGGAAGCGCGGCCTGTGCGGCGATGATCGTCCGGCGGCGCGCCGTGGTTGGCGTCCCCGCGGAACTGCCGGCGATGCCGAAGCCGGCAGCGGGACCGGGACCAATAACGGCGCCGGATCCGCCAGCGGAAAGGAGCGGTGCGGGGCTCTCCGATCCCGGCCGGGGTAGCGGCATCGCGGAGAGCCCCGCCGATTCGGCCTGTCCCGGGATCTGTTCCTGTCCCGTGGCTCGGGCCCGTCCCGGGATCTGTTCCTGTCCCGTGGCTCGGGCCCGTCCCGGGATCTGCTCCTGTCCCGTGGCTCGGGCCCGTTCCGTCGCCCGGATCTGGTCCGCCCGTCGGGCCCGGATCCGGCGTTCGGTCACCAGCCCACCGCCGTGCAGCGCTCCCCACAGGACGAACGTCCAGGCGGCGCCGTGCCAGAGACCACCCAGAGTCATGGTGATCATGATGTTGAGGTAGGTGCGCCGCTGCCCCTTCCGGTTCCCTCCGAGCGGTAGGTAGACGTAGTCCCGTAGCCATCGGGACAGGGTCATGTGCCAGCGGCGCCAGAAGTCCTGCAGGGTGACGGCCGCGTAGGGACGGTCGAAGTYGTCCGGGAAGCGGAAGCCGAGCAGGAGGGCGATCCCGATCGCGATGTCGGAGTACGCCGAGAAGTCACAGTAGATCTGCACGGCGTAGCCGTAGCCGGCCGTGGCGATCTCCAGCGACGAGTGCTGGCCGGGTGCGTCGAAGACGGGGTCGACGAGGCGTGAGGCGATCAGATCGGCGAGCACCACCTTCTTGACCAGGCCGCCCACGATCAGGAACACGGCCCGGGTGGCCTGGACCTGGTTCGGGTCCCGTGGCGTGGCGAGCTGGGGGATGAACTCGCGCGCACGCACGATGGGACCGGCGACCAGATGCGGGAAGAACGCCTCGTACACGGCGAAGTCCAGCAGCGACGCGGGTGTGCTGGTGCCGCGATGGACGTCGATGACGTAGGACAGCGCCTGGAAGGTGAAGAACGAGATCCCGATCGGCAGCGCCACCTGGAGCAGGGGCAGCGCCGTGGGGAGACCGATCTCGGCCAGCGCGCGGTCCACCGACAGGGCGAAGAAGCTGTAGTACTTGAACCAGCCGAGCAGGCCGAGGTCGCAGACGATCGCGGCGATGAGGACGCGGCGGTCGCGCCAGCGGTGGATCGCGACGGCGGCACCCTGGTTGATCAAGGTGGAGGCCACGATCAGCAGCACGAAGCGTGCGTCCGCGAAGCCGTAGAAGAAATACGACGCCCCGAGGATGAACGGCTTCCACAGCCTCGGCCGGGGCATCAGCAGCCAGGAGATCGCCAGCACCACGACAAGGAACGCCGCAAACTCGATCGTCGGAAAGATCATGTGTGCCCGTCCGGTGGGGTCGCCCAGCAGGATAATCGCTTTAGGAAGTCGAGCGACTACCTAAAGTAGTTGATGGGTGGGGTGTTCGCCGCTCGACGGCCGCGCTGCCGGCATCCGCCTGGCCCTTTCGGGTAGCCTCCGGCCGATTGCCGGTGGAACTCGTGCGCCGGCGCCATGGGATGGCTACCTTCCGACCATGGGCATCGTCTCAGTCAACGGCATCGACCTCGCCTACGAGATCCACGGCGACGAGGACGGGTTGCCGCTGCTCCTGATCGGCGGCCTCGGGCAGCAGCTCGTCGGCTGGCACCCGGACCTGCTGGCCGCGCTCGGTCGTCGCGGTTATCGAACGATCATCTTCGACAACCGGGACGTGGGACTGTCCACTCATCTCGACCAGCTCGGTCGGCCCGACCTGGCGGCGATCCTGAGCGGTCGCTTCGACCTCGCTCCCTACCGGCTCGAGGACCTGGCCGCGGACGCGGTCGGCCTGCTGACCGCCCTCGGGATCGAGTCGGCGCACCTGATGGGCAGCTCGATGGGTGGCATGATCGCCCAGATCGTGGCCCTCGGGAACCCCGAGCGGGTGCGCAGCCTCACCTCGATGATGTCCCATCCGGGTGACCACCGGGTGCAGCCGACCGCCGAGGCGATCGCGCTGTTCCTGCGGCCGGCGCCGGCCGACCTGGAGGAGTTCGTCCTCGCCGGGCACGAGGCGCAGGAGGTCCTGGGCTCGCCGTTGTTCGCGCCGGACGTGGCGTGGCTGCGGCGGCGGGCCGAGATCCAATGGGGCCGTCGCCCGAACCCGGTCGGGGTCATGCGCCAGATCGCCGCCGTGCTCGCGGCGCCCGACCGCACCCCCGGGCTCGCGCGGCTCCCGGTCCCCACCCTCGTCGTCCACGGTGACGCGGACCCGCTCGTCCCGGTCCTCGGTGGTCGGTTGACGGCCGCGGCGATCCCGCTCGCGGAGCTGCTGGAGATCGACGGGATGGGGCATGAGCTCCCCCGCCAGGTCTGGGGTCGCATCCTGGACAAGCTTGACGATGTCGTGCATCGCGGGGAAGTCGATCGTCGCGGGACGCTCGCGCAGGCGAGCTGAGCGACGACCCGCCTGCCCGGATCGTCGCGGTGGCCCGGCCGCGTCAGGTCCCGGGCTTGATGACCATGAAAGCGATGATCAGTATCCAGCAGGCGGTGCTCACGGCGACACCCCCCATGATTGGAAGGGTACGCCGACGCGTGTCACCGCCCGCGTCGATCTCCTTGACGGCGTGGGCGAGCCCGGGCGCGATCATGCCCAGCGAGATCCCGGTGGCCACCACCCACAGCACGAGGGCACCCGACAGCCAGGGGTCGCCCAGYGACCGCACGCTGCCGAATGATCCCTGATGCACCAGCCCGAGGCCCGTCACGACGATGAGCAGTGAGGCGAGCGCGAGAGCCCGGATCATCCGCACGCACAGGCGCAGGATCGGCAGGGCACCGGCCCCCAACCGCAGCAGGCGCGGGGTGACCACGGTGATCAGCGTCAGCGGACCGATGACGAAGACCCCGAGAACGACGTGCACGGTCAGGAGGAGCCCRAAGCTGCCCGAATGCGGCATGCGCAGAAGGTATCGATCGTCGTCCGTCGGCCGTATCCCGGGGGACGGCGATCCGCTAGAGCCGGTAGGACTGGTAGTAGAGCGACTTCACCACGTCGCCGAAGTGAGTTCCGTACAGCTTGTCGTTGACTCCGGCATAGGCGTAGCTGACCACCCCGTCGACCCAGCCGTGCCCGGAACCGAGCCGGCCGAGGCCGGTGAGTAGTGGCCCGCCGCTGGCGCCGGCCGTCATGCGGCAGGCGACGCCGATCGACGGGCTGCCGTAGGGGTCGCCGAAGCCGGGGCCGGCGCAGTAGACGAGTTGGCTGCCGTCGTAGGGGGGCAGCCGCGGGTAGCCGAAGGTGTACTGCGGATACGTCCCCGGAAGATCGAAGGCTATGCCCTGGGATCCGACCGTGTCCTCGAGATGACGGCCGCGGGACGGGGACGGGTTGAACAGGGCGAAGCCGGTGTCGACGTCGAAGTCGTCCTGGCGGGCCCACCCGGACGTCAYGGTAAGCCGGCGGGCGGTCCAGATGCCGTAGGGCATCGCGCCGTTGTCGAACCCGGGGATGAAGATGACGTTCCGCGCGAACTGTTCCCCGCTACCGCCGTGCACGCAGTGCCCCGCGGTGACCACGAGGTCACGGCTGGGGCTGGACACGACGCTCGCGGAGCAGGCGTAGTCACTGCCGCCGATGGTGGCGAACAACCGGCCGGTGGTCGTGGTCACCAGCCCGCCCCGGGTGTAGGGCGTTCCGGCGCTCGGGGGCGGGGGAGCGTCGCTCGCGGCCGTTTCGGAGTCGCCGGCGGCAGGCGGGGCCGGCCCGGGACTGAGGGGGGCGGCATCGGCATGGTCGTTCGTGCGGGCCCCGAAGGCTCGGGCCCGCCGCTGCGCGCTCCAGTACCGTTCGACCTCGCGCTGCTCGGCGAGGGTCACCGCCCCCGGCGCCGAGAGGAGCTGTCCCGCGGTGGATCCCGGGTACGTGGCGGCGATCGGCGCGCCCCCTCGCCCGGTGTCCGACGCCGCCTGGGCGGGGCTGGYCGGAAGGGCCGCGGGTGCCAGCGCGACGCCCGCCGTCAGYAGGATCGCGACGGTGAGCCTCGATCGCGCCGGCGGGCGTGGGCGGGCCCGGGTGGCGCCGGGTACATCCGCCGGCGGGAGTGGGCGGAGGCGTGCCGCGTCCGCCCGTCGCTCGGACTCCTGGTCTGCACTCCGTGACGTCACGACAGCGCAGAGTAGCAGTACTGTCGCCTTCTGTGGCGGCTCGCGGGCGTTGTGGGACGGGTGGGTCGGCGGGCCGCGCCTCCCGCCCTTGTCGACCCCTCTCCATGGGCCGGTTGGAGAGGGCTGTAGGGGTAAGACGGCTAGGTGCTAGATAGTCCGGAAGAGACGGTACCTATAAACCCGTATCATTCAACCCGTATCATTCAAGCCATATCATCGAGACCATGGCTGGAATCGCGCTGACGCCGGTGTCGTATCTGGTCCTGGGGGAGGTGGCGCGGCGTGGCAGCGCCACTCCGTACGAGCTCAAGGTCGCGGTTGCCGGCTCGATCGGTAACTTCTGGTCGTTTCCGCACGCCCAGCTCTACAAGGAGCCGCCCCGCCTTGCCGCGGCCGGACTCCTCTCGGAGGAACGGGAGGAGTCCGGCCGCAGGCGGCGGATCTTTCGCCTGACCGACGCCGGCCGGAGCAGGTTGGCCGCGTGGCTCACCGTCCCGGAGGCCGGGCGCACCGAGCTGCGCGATCCCGGCCTGCTCAAGCTGGCATTCGCCGATCTGGGCCGGCCGGGTGATGTCAGCCGGCTCGCGCGGGCCCAGGCGGCGGCGCATCGCGCTCACCTGGAGGTGTACCGCTCCCTGATCGCGCTGCCCGCGGGCGCCCTGGCCTGGTCGCTGCGCCGGACCCTCGATCTCGGGCTCGGCTACGAGGAGCTCGCGGTCGAGTTCTGGGAACGCCTCGCCGCCGAGCCGGGCGGGGTGGCGCGGCGGTCAGCGGGCGGTGCGGTGCCTGCCCCGGGCCCGCAGGTAGTCCCGGATGACGTAGTTGCCGAGGGCGGCGGGATCGGGTGAGAGAACCCGCCCGCCGTTGCGTCTGGCTATCTCCTCGACGAACTGCACCAGCCGTGGCTCGTCGTCGAGCATGAACASGTTGACGGTCACGCCGCGCCGGGTGAGCCGGTCGACCTCGGCCAGGGTCAGCTCCAGGGTCTCGGGCATCGGCGGCCAGGAGAACGAGGGAGTACCGTCGCGCAGCAGGTGCGCGGTGGGCTCACCGTCGGTGACCACCATGATGACCGGCTCCGACTGCGGGTAGCGGCTCAGCAACCGGCCAGCGAT
Source organism: Frankia sp. KB5 (assembly GCF_002099325.1). Classification (NCBI taxonomy): domain Bacteria; kingdom Bacillati; phylum Actinomycetota; class Actinomycetes; order Frankiales; family Frankiaceae; genus Frankia; species Frankia sp. KB5. Next base: position 18,133 of record NZ_MRUJ01000025.1, read on the forward strand.
GAGCAGGGCGTGCTGCAGGTTCGTGCCCTGCACCATCTCGGAGTCGAGCCCGGCGAGCTCGACCGGCCGCAGCTCCCGGGCGTAGTCCGAGAAGCCGACAATGTGGATCTTGTCTTGCGGGAACGACGTGCTGACGAGCGTGTGCAGCGCGAGTGCCGTCGACTTCGCGATGCCCCAGGTGCCCCGCAGCGCCATCGAGTAGGACAGGTCGACGAGCAGGCACACCGCCGCCGTGGCGCGGCGCTCCGTCTCGGCGACCTCGAAGTCGGCCACCGCCAGGCGGATCGGGTGGCCCCGGCCGGGCGGACCGCCGCGCAGCACCGCGTTGCGGACCGTGCGGACGACGTCGATCGGCTGGGTGTCGCCGAACTGCCAGGCCCGGGAGGTGCCCAGCAGATCCCCGGCGGAACCCGCGTCGGTCACGCTGTGATCCCCGCGGCCCCGGGCGGAGACCTGCCGGAAGATCCGGGCCAGTGCGGCCTGCCCGATCCGGCGCACCGCCCGCGGGGTGAGCTCGAGGCTCCCGGCCCGGCGGGTGAGGAATCCCTGCCGCTCCAGCTCCCGTTCGATCTCCTGCAGCCCTCGCAGATCGTCGACGGCGGACCGGCCCAGCGCCCGGGCCACCGCCTCGGGGTCAACGTCTTCCAGGGAGGCCCCGGCGTAGTCCTGCCCCAGCGCGGCGGCCAGTTCGTCCAGCTCCGCGAGCTCCTCCAGCGCGGTGGTGGCGTCGCCGAGACCGAGCGGTTCCTCGCCGCTCAGGCCGTCGCCCAACCGGCCGGCCCGCCCCCGCAGCCGTCCACCCCAGTTGAGGTCAGGTCGGGACGCGCGCAGCGCCTGCGCCAGTCGTGACATCTCCGCGGCGAGCCCCAGGTCCTCCATCGCCGTGGACATCAGATCGGCGAGTTCGGAGCGCTRCTGCGGGGTGAGCCCGGCCAGCAACCGCGCGGCGGCGGYGGCCCGGCGGGCCAGCGCGTCAACCAGTTCCTCCAGCGAGCCGGGGTTCTCCGGAAAGAAGTCGCCGAACTCCCGCATGAACCGGGCGAACGCCTCGTCGGTGTCCTCACCGCGGGCGTCCGCCTCCAGCAGGGCGTTGAGCGCGCCGACCATCTCCCGGATCCGGGCGAAGTCCTCGGGCGTGGCCCCCTCCAGGGCCTGCTTCATCCCCTTGAACTGGGAATCGAGGACCTCGCGACGCAGCAGCTCGGAGATCTTCTCGTACGTCTCGCGGGCCGGCGGGGACCGCCAGTCATACTCGGCGAGCGAGCGCACCGCACGGGCGGGGTCCGCGGGCAGCGCGTCCAGCTCGGCTTCGCGCAGCCGGGCGTCGTCGGAGGGGTCGGGGAACAGCGCCGCCCGTTCCTGGCCCACGGCGGTGTCGAGCAGCCGGCGGACCTCTTGGAGTGTCCCGTCCATCCGGCCGTGGGATCGGGCCTCCCGCCGGTGCCGCTCGACGGCCCGGCGCATGTCGTCCAGACCACGCCGGCCCGGCATGCCCCGGCGCAGCAGCGACTCCAGAGCCTCCCGCGGGGTGCGTCCCTCCAGAATCTGGCGGGACATCTCATCCAGGGCGTCGGACGCGGTGAAGGGAGAGGCGAGTGGGTCGGGTCCGCCGTCCCACGGGCCATACCGGAATGTTCCGGAATTCACTGTTCCTCCTGGAAGCTTCCGTGCCGAGGCCAGGTGCCGCCGGGTCAGGTGCCGTAGACGGTCCGTCCGGGAAGCTCTTCCTTGGCCAGCCGGCGGTTGAGGTGCAGTCCCTCCATCGCCAGCTCCAGCGCGGCCGCCGCGAGCCCCGGCGACTCCGCCCCGTCCACGCCGAGCCTGGTCAGGATCGCCGCGAGCCCGGGCACCGGCCCGACCCGGCGCAGCAGCTCGGCCGCCGCTACCAGGTCGCCGGTCTCGACCGGGCCATCCGCGTCGAAGCGGGCCTGCAGGCCGGTGAGGTCCGCGCCGGCCAGCCTTGCCCGGAATGTCTCGGCCACCGCGCGGCGCAACAGCAGCGCGAGGACCTCGTCCTCCCGGCCCTCCTCCAGCTGGTCGAACTCGACCTTGCCGCGTACCGCCGGGACGATCGCGGCGAGGTCGACCACCCGTGCGGTGGGCGTCTCCTCGCCGGTCAGCGCCGCGCGGCGGACCGCCGAAGCCGCCACCGTCTCGGCCGCGGCCACCGACAGCCGGGCCGACACCCCCGAGCGCTGGTCGACCTGGGGGGCGTCGCGCACCAGCCGGGTGAACCGGGCCACGATCTCCACCAGGTGATCGGGTATCTCCGGTGCGCCGAGCGGGGACCCCGCCCAGGACATCACCGCCTCCTGGCGGATCAGCGCCAGTTCGTCGGTGAGGTGCAGCGGGTAGTGGGTGCGGACCTCGGCGCCGAACCGGTCCTTGAGCGGCGTGATGATCCGCCCCCGGTTGGTGTAGTCCTCGGGGTTGGCCGAGGCGACCAGCAGCAGGTCCAGCGGCAACCGGAGCAGGTAGCCGCGGACCTGGATGTCCCGCTCCTCCAGCACGTTGAGYAGCGCGACCTGGATCCGTTCGGCGAGGTCGGGCAGCTCGTTGACGCTGAAGATCCCGCGGTTGGTGCGTGGCACCAGCCCGTAGTGGACCGTCTCGGGATCGCCGAGCGTGCGGCCCTCGGCGACCTTCACCGGGTCGACGTCGCCGATGAGGTCGCCGACGCTCGTGTCCGGGGTCGCGAGCTTCTCGCTGAACCGCTCGCCGCGGTGCCGCCAGACCACCGGCAGCGCGTCACCGAGATCGGCCGCCAGCGCCCGGCATCGGCCGCAGACCGGCGCGTAGGGGTGGTCGTTGATCTCACAGCCGGCGACGGCCGGCGACCACTCGTCGAGCAGACTCACCAGAGTGCGGATGAGCCGGGTCTTGCCCTGCCCGCGCTCGCCGAGGAAGACGATGTCGTGACCGGCCAGGATGGCCCGCTCGACCTGGGGAAGGACGGTCTCGTCGAAACCGACGATGCCCGGGAACCGGGGGCCGTCGCCCTGCATCAGGGCGACGAGGTTGTCGCGCAGCTCCGTCCGCACCGGGCGGTGCGCGTGYCCGCTGCGGCGCAGCCCACCCAGGGTGGTGAACTGCGGGGCGGCGGCCGTCGGCGGGTGGACCGCAGATGCCACGGTCGGGGGCACGGTCGGTGGTATGGAATGACTGGGCTGTGCCGGCAGATCCTCCACCCGTTGACGGTACGCCGACGCCGCCACCCGTGCAGCCGGGCCGGCGCTCGTCCGCTGCTGGCGTAGTCAGCCCGAGTAGGGCGACACCGAGACGATCTCGACCTTGGCCGAACGGCCGTTGGGCAGCGTGTAGGAGACGGTCTCGCCCGCCTTGTGCCCGCTCACCGCGCCGCCTAGCGGGGACGCCGGGGAGAAAACCTCGATGGGCGTGCTGTGGTCCTCACGCGAGCCGATGAGGAACTTCTCCGTCTCCCGTTCGCCGGAGAAGCGCACCTCGACGACGGTGCCGGGGCCGGCCTCGCCGGTCGCCGCGGGTGCCTCGCCGACCTGGGCGTCGCGCAGCAGGTCCGTGAGCTGGCGAATCCGGGCCTCCTGCTTGCCCTGCTCCTCCTTGGCCGCGTGGTAGCCGCCGTTTTCCTTGAGGTCGCCCTCCTCGCGGGCARCCTCAATTTTGGTCGCGATCTCCGTACGCCACGGGCCGGTCAGGTAGTCGAGCTCGGAGCGGAGCCGGTCGTATGCCTCCTGGGTGAGCCAAGTCTGCTGCGTCACGCGGGTCACGCTCCTCGGTGAACATCAAAAGGGTCATCATACCAAAATGAATCAAGGAATCCGATGTCGGGCTTGGTGGCTCTGGCGGCGTCTGGACCGCCCGGAAGCTCCGGACCGGCGGGTCAGCCCTTACGGGTGATCCGACAGCCCTTGCCTTCGACCTCGACCACGCATGCTTCACGCAGGGGTGGGAGGACGACGGAACCGGCCGTCGTCCATCGGCCCTCCGGACCGGGCCGACGACGATGTCGGTGCGCCGGTCGACGGCAGGCCTGCCGTCGAAGCATGCGCGGACGGTGCATTGTGCCACGGCGTTGGGTGACTTTTCCAGACCGAACGCGGGGCGGGCCCCGGCGGTTCCTCGGACGAGGTCGGATCACCCAGACCGGTGAGCCCGGAACAACGTCGAGGCATCAGGAAGGCCGAGGCATCAGCAACGTCGAGGCATCAGGAACAATGGGCCGCATGCCCGCGGTCCACGATCGGCATGGCCTGCGCCTGATGGCCATCCACGCCCACCCCGATGACGAGTCCAGCAAAGGCGCCGCCACCATGGCACGTTACGCCAGCGAGGGCGCCGACGTCCTCGTGGTCACGTGTACCGGGGGAGAGGAGGGCAGCATCCTCAACCCCGCGATGGACCAGCCGGGTGTCGCCGCCCGGATGGCGGAGATCCGCAGGCAGGAGATGGAGGCCGCCCGGCTCATCCTCGGGGTCCGCCAGGAGTGGCTCGGCTTCGTCGACTCCGGACTGCCTGAGGGCGATCCGCCGCCGCCTGTTCCGGACGGGCGGTTCGCCACCATCGCGCTCGGCGAGGCGGCCCGTCCGCTGGTCCGGTTGATCCGTCAGTTCCGGCCGCAGGTCATCACGACCTACGACGAGTCGGGCGGGTATCCGCATCCCGACCACATCATGACCCATCGGGTCAGTGTGGAGGCGTTCGAGGCGGCCGGTGATCCCGACCGTTATCCCGAGGCCGGCGTCGACGCCGGCCTCGAACCCTGGCAGCCGCTCAAGCTTTACTACCACCTCACCTTCCACAAGGAGCGCGTCCTCGCTCTCCACGAGGAGATGATGGCCCGCGGTCTGGAGTCCCCCTATGCCGAGCGGCTGGCCGAGTGGGTCGACCGCGCCGAGGACACCGGTCGGCTCACCACCCAGGTGGAGTGCGCGGACTGGTTCGAGACCCGCGACCGGGCACTGATCGCCMACGCCACCCAGGTCGACCCCACCGGATGGTGGTTCCGGATACCCCTGGAGGTGCAGCGGGACGCCTGGCCGACAGAGGACTACCAGCTGGCCCGTTCTCTTATCGAGGTCGGCATGCTGCCCGAAGACGATCTGTTCAACGGCGTGTGACTCTCCGGTAACCTGACCTTTCAGGTGGCATGTGACTTTTCGGATGGCATGTGACTTTTTGAACAGTATGTGATCTAGTCAACGGTGCGTGACCGCGGAGGCGGAGGACTCGTACGGCAGGGCGTAGGGTCGGAATCGGCGCCCGTCGTGGAGTGTCCCCGTGGCGGGCGGTGACAGCAGGTGTGGCGGACACCAGAGGACACCAGGTGTGAGGACGTGCCCGTGAACGAGGTCTTCGCCGCTTCCGTGCTGGTCGAGAGGAAGATCGACGCCGGAGCCGTCGGGCTCCTCGTCGTCCTGGCACTGATCGCGGCCTCCAGTGTGATCTTCTTCTTCCTCTCGAAGAGCCTGCGCCGGATGCGGTCGAACGTCGCCAGCGGCGAGTTCGCCGGCGTCGACCCTGATCCGAACGCGATGCGCCGGCTGGACGGTGGAGACGGGCCGGTTATCGACGGGGAGGTCGTCGAGGAGACCGCCGGCACCGCCGGCGCCGGTAGCACGGCGKGCCTGGCGGGTGGCGGCGAGCAGCTGGACCTGCCGACCCAGCCTGGACCCCCCGCGGGCTCCGCGGGGAGCGATCGGTAGGCGGCTGCCGCAGACCCCGGCTAGGCGGGGGAGACGGCGATATTCACGATCCGACCGGGCACGACGATGATCTTCTTGATCGTCCGACCATCGGTCTGCCGGGCGAACTCGGGATGCGCGGCGAGCAGATCGCGAACCGTCTGCTCCGCTGAACCGTCCGGAACCTCGATGGTGAACCGGACCTTCCCGTTCACCTGGACCGGGATCGTCCTGACCGACTCGGCGGCCAGCGCCGGATCCCCGATCGGGAAGGCGACCGTGCTGACCGACTCCTCGTGACCGAGGCGGGACCACAGTTCCTCGGCGATGTGCGGGGCCAGCGGGGCCGCCATCAGGGTGAGCGGCTCGGCGAGCGCGCGGGGGGTGGGGGATTTCCCGTAGCTCTTGCTGACGAAGTTGGTTAGTTCGATGAGCCGGGCGACCGCGGTGTTGAACCGCAGCCCCGCGTATTCGGCGGTGACCGTGAGAATCGTCCGGTGCAGGACGCGAAGAGCCTCGTCGTCCAACGGCTCGTCAACGACGGCGGCCGCCCCGGTGGTTTCGTCGAYGACGGTGCGCCACAGCCGCTGGAGGAACCGGTGCGAACCGACGATGTCGTCGGTGTGCCATGGCCGGTCGGCGTCGAGCGGGCCCATCGCCATCTCGTAGACGCGCAGCGTGTCGGCGCCGAACCTGTCGTACATCTCGTCCGGGCTGACGCTGTTCTTCAGGCTCTTGCCCATCTTGCCCGAGCGCCGGTTGACCGGGGCGCCCTGGAAGAGGAACCGGCCGTCGGGGGTCGCCGTCACCTCGGCCGCCGGGACGTACATGCCCCGGGCGTCGGTGAAGGCATCCGCCTGGATGTAGCCCTGGTTGAACAGCCGCTTGAACGGCTCCTTGGTGGAGACGTGGCCCAGGTCGTAGAGCACCTTGTGCCAGAACCGGGCGTAGAGCAGGTGCAGCACGGCGTGCTCGACACCGCCGACGTACAGATCGACGCCGCCGTCGCCGGGAACCGCGCCCGGCCTGGCCATCCAGTAGCGCTCGACGGTCGGGTCGACGAAGCGCTCGGTGTTGGTCGGGTCCAGGTAGCGCAGGTAGTACCAACACGAACCGGCCCACTGCGGCATGGTGTTCGTCTCGCGCCGGTACTGCTTCGGCCCGTCGCCGAGATCCAGGGTGACCGTCACCCAGTCGGCCACCCGGGCCAGGGGGGGCACCGGGTCGCTCGCGTCGTCCTCGGCCATCGCCGTGGGCCGGAAGTCGGTCATCTCCGGCAGCTCGATCGGCAGCAGCTCGTCGGGAACCGCGTGAGGCAGCCCGTCGACGTCGAAGACGACCGGGAACGGCTCGCCCCAGTACCGCTGGCGGGAGAACAGCCAGTCCCGCAGCCGGTACGACCGCGCCGACCTGCCGGCGCCGATCTCCTCCAGCCAGTGAACCGTGGCCTTGATCGCCTCGCTTTTCGACAGGCCGACCAGCACCGGGGCGCCGGCCGGACCGGGCCGATACTCGCCCGCACCGCTGAACGCCTCGGGCCACTGCGCTGATGGAGTCGCGGGCACTACCCCGTGCGCGGCGTACCAGTCCGCGTCCGGCTCCAGCACGGCGGGGATCGGCAGGTCGAACGCGCGGGCGAAGGAGAAGTCCCGGCTGTCGTGCGCCGGTACCGCCATGATTGCCCCGGTGCCGTAGCCCAGCAGTACATAGTCGGCCAGGAAGACCGGGATGACCCCGCCACCGACCGGGTTGCGCACGTACGAGCCGGTGAACACGCCGGTGCGGTCGATGACCTCCTCGCCGCGCTGCCGGTCGCTGCGGTGGGCCGCGAACTCCCGGTAGGCGTCGACGGCGGCTCGCGGGGTCCACGCCGGATCGGCGCCTGCCGCCGGCTCGGCGGTGCCCGCTGGTTCCGTGCCGCCGCCCGGCTGTCCCGCCGGGAAGCGCCAGCTCACCGGGGTGTCCGCCGGCCAGGTGTCGGCGATCAGCGCGTCGACCAGGGGATGTTCGGGCGCGAGTACCAGGAAGGTGGCCCCCGCCAGGGTGTCCGGGCGGGTGGTATAGACCTCGATACGCCGGGCGGTCGATGAGCCAGACGGATCGGACGCACCTGCCTCCTCGCCGGGGGCGACGACGGTGAACTCGACGCTGGCGCCCTCGCTCGGACTGATCCAGTTGCGCTGCATCTGCTTGATCGAGTCCGGCCAGTCGACCAGGTCGAGGTCGGAGATCAGCCGCTCGGCATAGGCGGTGATCCGCAGGATCCACTGCTTCAGCGGCCGGCGAAACACTGGGTAGTTCCCGATGTCGCTGCGGCCGTCGGCGGTGACCTCCTCGTTCGCCAGCACGGTGCCCAGCCCCGGGCACCAGTTGACCAGCTGTTCGGAGATGTAGGCCAGGCGGTGCGCGTTGACGACCTTCCGGCGGGACACCTCGTCGAGTTCGGTCCACGCCAGCCCGGCCGGGTTCGCCGCCCGGACCGCGTCAACCGACACGGCCGTGTTCCCCCCGGCGGGGCCGGCTACCGGCGCCCGGGTGCCCGCGGCGAACTCCTCGATCAGCTCGGCGATCGGCCGGGCCCGGCCGGCCTGCGGGTCGTACCAGCTGTTGAAGATCTGCTGGAAGATCCACTGCGTCCAGCGGTAGTAGCCCACGTCGGTCGTCGCGATCTCGCGGCGGGTGTCGTGGCCCAGCCCCAGCCGGGAGAGTTGGCGGCGCATGTTGGCGATGTTGGCGTTGGTGGTGTCGCGGGGATGCTGGCCCGTGTTGATGGCGTACTGCTCGGCGGGCAGGCCGAAGGAGTCGTATCCGAACGGATGCAGCACGTGCCGGCCGGACATCCGCAGATAGCGGGCGAACACGTCGGTGCCGATGTACCCCAGCGGGTGCCCGACGTGCAGCCCCGAGCCGCTCGGATAGGGGAACATGTCCATGATGTAGAACGGCTCCCGGCCGGCGACCTTCTCGAAGCCCGTCGAGAGCGGCCCGACCGGGTTCGGCGAGTTGAACGTGCCCTCGTCGGCCCACCGGCGCTGCCAGCGCCGCTCGATGTCGGCGGCGAGCCGGGCGTCGTACCGGAAGCTCGGCTCGACGCTCCCGGTCCCGGCGGGGGCGCCGCCCGCGGTGCCCGCGGCTGCCGGGATGATCCCGCCGGACGCACCGGTCGGTGCCACCGTGGTGTCCGCGGCGCCGGTCCGGGCGCCGGGCTCGGCCGTCTCACTCATCGCTCGTGCCATCCAAACTCGTTGGTACGTCGACCCTCTCACCGCTCTCGCGGCGGGAACGGCGGCCTGACGGACGGCGGTCGGGCGRGCGGACGGCGGGGATCGTGCGGTCCCACGAGCCTATCCGCCGGGTACGTCGGCGCGGCGGGCCGGTCGAGGAAGCGCGCCGATCACGTCGGCGCGGCGTGGAGATGAGGGCGGACTACCTGGGCGCGCCTTTGGTTGCATATCCAGAGGCCTACGGGGTTCCGCGGGCCTGGCGGACACGCAGATCATGAGGAGTTCGGGTGCCTAACAAGCTCGCGGAGCAGACGTCTCCGTACCTGCTGCAGCACGCGGACAACCCGGTCGACTGGTGGCCCTGGAGCCCGGCGGCCTTCGCCGAGGCGGCCCGGCGGGGGGTGCCGGTGCTGCTCTCGGTGGGCTACGCATCCTGCCACTGGTGCCATGTCATGGCGCACGAATCGTTCGAGGACGCCGCGACCGCCGAGTACATGAACGACCACTTCGTCAACATCAAGGTGGATCGGGAGGAGCGGCCCGACGTCGACTCCGTCTACATGGACGTCACCGTCGCCCTGACCGGGCACGGCGGCTGGCCGATGACGGTGTTCCTCACCCCTACCGCCGAGCCGTTCTTCGCCGGCACCTACTTCCCRCCGCGTCCCCGGCCCGGCATGGGGTCGTTCCGCCAGGTCCTGACGGCGGTCACCGAGGCCTGGCGGACCCGGCGGGACGAGATCGAGGAGTCGGGGGCGGACATCGCCCGCCGGCTCGCCGAGGCGGCGACGCGTGGTCCGGCGTCCGGTCTCGCAGCCGAGATCACCCCGGCTCTGCTCGACACCGCCGTGGCAGGGCTGTCGGCCCGCTTTGACGCCCGTCACGGTGGATTCGGCGGTGCGCCGAAGTTCCCGCCGTCCATGGTCGCCGAGATGCTGCTGCGGCACTCCGCCCGCACGGGGGACGCGCGCAGCCTGGAGATGGTCGCGGTGACCTGCGAACGGATGGCGCGTGGGGGCATCTACGACCAGCTCGCCGGGGGGTTCGCCCGGTACAGCGTCGATGCGACGTGGACGGTCCCGCACTTCGAGAAGATGCTCTACGACAACGCGCTGCTGCTGCGGGTCTACCTGCACCTGTGGCGGGCCACCGGGTCGGCACTGGCCAAACGGGTGGTCCGGGAGACGGCAGCCTTCCTGCTCGCGGATCTGCGCACCCCCCAGGGGGGGTTCGCCTCGGCGCTCGACGCGGATGCCGTTCCCGCGAGCGCTGCCCCGGCGGGAGCGCACCCCGAGGAGGGGGCCAGCTACGCTTGGACACCCGCCCAGTTCGTCGCCGTCCTCGGGCCGGAAGACGGGCGGTGGGCCGTCGGCGTCTTCGGCGTCACCGAGCAGGGCAGTTTCGAACGTGGTACGTCGGTGCTGCGCCTGCCGGCGGACCCGGACGATCCGGCGAGGTTCGCGGCGGTCCGCGCGGCCCTGGCCGCGGCACGGGCGACCCGGCCGCAGCCGGCTCGCGACGACAAGGTGGTGGCCGCCTGGAACGGCCTGGCCATCGCGGCGTTGGCCGAGGCTGGCGCGTTGTTCGACGAGCCGGACTGGGTGCGGGCCGCCGAACAGGCCGCCGTCCTGCTCCGGGACGTGCATCTCGTCGACGGACGCCTGCGCCGGACGAGCCGGGACGGGCGGGTTGGCGTGAACGCCGGGGTACTGGAGGACTACGGCGACGTCGCCGAGGGACTGCTCACCCTGCACCAGGTCACCGGCGATCCGGAGTGGCTCGCGCTCGCTGGGACGCTGCTGGACATCGTCCGTGATCGGTTCGCGGCCTCTGACGGGGGGTTCTTCGATACCGCGGACGACGCGGAGGTGCTGTTGCGCCGGCCGCGGGACGACTCGGACTCGGCGACCCCGTCGGGCCAGGCGGCTGTCGCCGGCGCCCTGGTCAGCTACGCGGCGTTGACCGGTTCCACCGAACACCGGTCGGCCGCCGAGACGACGGTGGCGCGCGTCGCTCCGTTGCTGGCCCGGGATGCCCGGTTCGCCGGTTGGGCCGGTGCGGTCGCCGAGGCGCTGCTGGCCGGGCCGGCCGAGGTCGCGGTCGTGGACAGCCCGGCGCTGGAACGGCTCGCCCGCCTCGGCACGGCGCCCGGTGCGGTCGTGGTGACCAGCGGACCGCTGACCGTCGGCCGGGAAACGGCTGGGGTGTACGTGTGCCGGGACTTCGTCTGTGAGCTGCCGGCCCGGACCGCAGCCGAGGTGCGCCGCCAACTCGGGGTGAAGGTGGCCAGCTGACCGTCCCCTCTTCTTTCACTGTTGATGCGGTAAGCATGTTGCACTGGTGATGCGGTAAGACTGGTGGTGCGGTAAGGCTGGTGGTGCGGTAAGCATGTAATTGTCACGAGGGGTTCTTCGGATCCGCTCTGGAGTGCCAGATCGGGCCTCCGGGCCCGGATCAGCCGGCAGGCSGGGCCCGCGCGCGGGTCCCGATCGGAGATCGAGGGGACACGTCATGTCCGGTCCGCGTGGACGGGGGTACGGCAGACCGGGGGAGCGGGCGGAGGTGGTTCCGGCGGACGACGCCGCAGCCTGGTTCGCCGAGCACATCCCGGCCGGGTGGTTCGCCGGGATGCCCACGGTGGTCGTGGACCGGGACGAGATCACGGTCATCGGGGTACTCGCGGCCGGCGGCGTCGCGCCCGGAGGAGGGCCGTCGGCGACGGGGGCCCGGATCCGGCGGTTCCGGGAGCAGACCCGTGAGGAACGGATCGCCATCGCCACGAAGGCCGAACATCGGTACAACCGCAAGGTGGCGTGGGGCGCGACCGTCGGTGACACCACCGAGCTGTTCACCGCGCTGTCCGTGCCGGTGATGACCCGGCTGCGCCAGCCGGAACGCCAGGTGCTCGACACCCTCGTCGACTCGGGGGTGGCGCGCAGCCGCAGCGAGGCCCTCGCCTGGTGCGTACGTCTGGTGGGCGAGAACGCCGACAGCTGGCTGCGCCAGCTCCGGGAGGCCATGGAACAGGTGGAGAAGATCCGCTCGGTGGGCCCTCGGCTGTAGCCGCCGGAGCCCCCGGTAGCCGCCGTGCGGGGGAAGGCTGTTAGTAGATGGCGAAGAGCAGCGCAATGTAGTGGCAGGTCGCGGCGACGAGGGTGAAGGCATGGAACACCTCGTGGTAGCCGAAGATCGTGGGTGCCGGGTCCGGTCGCCGGCAGGCGTAGACGACGGCGCCGAGGCTGTAGCAGACCCCCCCCACGAGCAGAAGTACCATCGAGGCGATCCCGGCCCGGTGGGCGAGCTCCGGGATCACGAAGACGGCTACCCAGCCGAGCGCGATGTAGAGCGGCACGGTCAGGTACCGCGGCGAGTGCAGCCACAGCATCCGGATGGCGACGCCGAGTCCCGCCCCTCCCCACACCACCGCCAGGACCACCCGAGCGGTCGTCGGCGGCATCGCGATCAGGGCGAAGGGGGTGTAAGTCCCGGCAATGAAAACAAAGATCATTGAGTGGTCGAGACGCTTCATGCGCGCCCGGGCACGTGATGTCGACCACATCGTCCGGTGATAGAGGGCGCTCGTTCCGAAGAGGGCCGCAATACTCAGGGCGTAAACCGCGATACCGAGCCGGGCACGCAGCGTGGTAGCCAGCGCCACCGCAATGACGCCTAGTGTCAGGCTGATCGGGAACGCGCCGGCATGTAGCCATCCCCGCATGYGCGGTCGCACCAGGTCACGCGGGTGCGAGGCGATGTCCGTCTGCGGAGGCCCGGCTGGCTGCTGTACGAGGGAAGCCACGCCGAGAACGATAACCCGAGGGTTGCCGCCGTCACGAAGCGGAGCTGGGCGGCAGCGGTCGGTCCGTATCGGTGCGTGATGGATCCGACGCTTCTGCGCACTCGCTATCGCGCGACTGCGGACGGAACGCGCGGTACAGTCTAATGATCCTGAACGTGGCCTCGAACTTCCCCTATATTGTGGGTTTTGTCTGAACGTCCACGAGTACGTTCGAGTTCTCAAGTGGGTACCTGCATATGGGAAGAGAGCGCGGCAGGTTCGACTCGACCGGAGGTGTGAGCTGTGACAACCGCGGCACAGGTTTCGGGGCTGGACGTGGCCCCCACGAGGCACGCCAGGCTGGTTGCCTGGGTGCGCGAGATTGCCGAACTCACTCAGCCGGATCGGGTTGAGTGGTGCGATGGATCAGAGGCGGAGTTYGATCGGCTGACCTCCCTTCTGATCGAGCAGGGGACCCTGGTCCRGCTGAATGACGAGAAACGTTCGAASAGCTTTTACGCCGCTTCGGACCCGGGCGACGTGGCCCGCGTGGAGGACCGCACCTACATCTGCTCCGAGCAGGCGGAGGACGCCGGTCCGACCAACAACTGGCTGGACCCTGCCGAGATGCGGGCCACGCTCCGGGGCCTGTTCGCGGGGTGCATGCGGGGTCGGACGATKTACGTCGTCCCGTTCTGCATGGGTCCGCTCGGCTCGCGCATCTCGGCCCTCGGTGTCGAAATCACCGACTCGCCTTACGTCGTCATCTCCATGCGGACGATGACCCGGATGGGAACGCCCGCCCTCGAGCAGCTTGGAACGGACGGTTTCTTTGTCCCGGCCGTCCATTCCCTGGGCGCTCCGCTGGAACCCGGCCAGGCCGATGTTCCGTGGCCGTGCAATACGACGAAGTACATTACCCATTTCCCGGAAACCCGGGAGATCTGGTCCTACGGATCGGGTTACGGCGGAAAYGCACTGCTCGGCAAGAAGTGCTATGCGCTGCGTATTGCGTCCGTCATGGCCCGCGACGAGGGCTGGCTCGCCGAGCACATGCTCATCCTCAAACTGACGTCTCCCRCCGGCAAGGTCCACTACATTGCCGCCGCATTTCCGTCGGCCTGTGGAAAGACCAATCYGGCGATGCTCATCCCAACCCTGCCGGGCTGGCAGGCGGAGACTGTCGGTGACGACATCGCCTGGATGCGCTTCGGTGAGGACGGCCGGCTGTACGCGRTCAACCCGGAGGCCGGGTTCTTCGGGGTCGCCCCGGGGACCGGCGAGCAGACCAACCCCAACGCGGTCAGGACCCTCTGGGGCAACGCCATCTACACCAACGTGGCCAGGACCAATGACGGTGACGTCTGGTGGGAGGGGYTGACCAAGCAGCCGCCGGCGCACCTCATCGACTGGAAGGGCCGCGACTGGACCCCCGAGTCCAGCGAGCCCGCCGCACATCCCAACSCCCGCTTCACCGTCCCGGCGGGCCAGTGCCCGACGATCGCCCCGGAGTGGGAGGATCCGCGCGGCGTGCCGATCTCGGCGATCCTGTTCGGCGGGCGCCGGGCGACCGCGGTGYCGCTGGTCACCGAGGCTCCCGACTGGCGGCGCGGGGTGTTCTTCGGCTCGATCGTCGCCTCCGAGACGACGGCGGCCCAGGCCGGAGYGATCGGCAAGCTGCGCCGGGACCCCTTCGCGATGCTGCCGTTCTGCGGCTACAACATGGCCGACTACTTCGCCCACTGGCTCGAGGTCGGGCAGAAGGCCGACCAGACGAAGCTCCCGCGGGTCTACTACGTGAACTGGTTCCGCAAGAGCCCGGAGGGCAGGTTCCTGTGGCCGGGATTCGGCGACAACAGCCGTGTCCTCGCCTGGATCGTCGGTCGCCTGGAGGGCACGGCAGCCGGGGTGGAGACGCCGCTCGGCGTCCTGCCGACGAAGGACGCCCTACCCGTTGACGGCCTCGACATCGCCGAGGAGGACCTCGAGACCCTGCTCACGGTGGACGTCGAGGTGTGGAAACAGGAGGCCCAGCTGATCCCCGAGCACTACCAGACGTTCGGGGAACGGCTTCCGGCCGCCCTGTGGACCGAGCACGAGGCGCTTGTCGAGCGGCTGAACAGCGCAGACTGAGCGGCTGACGCACCCAACCGCGAGCTCCGTCCGGGGAGCGCACCGCCGGCACGGCACTTCGTGGCAGCGCCTCACAAGGCAACCGTGGCAGCGCAGGGCATCCGTGGCACCACTTCGTGTGATACCCCCGAGCGGGTCGGCCGAAGGCCGAGCCGCTCGGCGGGCTCCCGGCCCGGCCCGTGGCGACCGGTCGGCAGGGTTCGGCCCTCCTTCGCCGGCCCGGCGGCCGGCCCGGCGCCGGACTCGTTCGTAACTCCGCGTCGCGTCCGTTGTTCCGCCGTCGGCGGGCCGCGTTCCTACCGAGTGTCGCGGTACGGCTCACCTGAGCGGAGCACCATCCGATAATGACCACCCCGCGGATCCCGCATGTTCGCCGGGGATCAATCCCTTCTCCGGGTGAATTTCCGGGAATTCCCCAGCCGGTTGGCTGAATTTCCTCCGACCCGCCCGACGGTGCCAGTCGGCGCCCTCTTTCGGGCCCGGTTTGGTTCGATCCGATCTCGATGACATGTCGAGACAACGAGTGTCCGATCATCGGCCCGCGGTGTTCCATGGCCCGCGGTGTTCCATGGTGTTCCGTCGCGTTTCCCCCGTGGGCGCGCCTCATGCCGTCACCTCTCGGTCGTCGCGTTTCGGGTGACCCCTCACCGGCCATCACGCTTCGGCCTGTCACGTTCTGGCCTGTCGCGTTTCGGCCCACCGTGTCTCTGGCCGGCACGCCCGCGGTCATCCGGCTCTCGTCGGTCGCCGGGCTCATGGATCCGGTGGCGACCTGCGGCCGGTCGGTGCCTGTTGCCCCGGTCGGTCGGTGACTGTTGCCCCGGTCGGTGCCCGTCGCCGGAGTCGGCGCAGGKCCCGGGGCTTCCAAACCGAGCAGGAAGCGGTGACCTGGCTTCCTCGGGCGGACGCTCGTGGTCCGGCCTCCGACGGCGCCGCGCGCGGCGGCTGATGCTCCGCGTCATGATCCGGACGCAATGTGACCGATCGGGGTGCGACGGGAACTCCGGGGTGCGAGACGTTTCCAGTTCTTAACGTAACGTGTTGTCGGAAGTGGGTCGCCATCATCGAGGGCTGCGGTTACCGTGGGAGCGCTAGCGTCTCAAGCCGTGGTCCGGCATGGTGCCGGACCTCTCGGGAGGCCCCTCGGTGCCGCAAGCGCGACTACACCAGGAGGCCGGTGCCCGGCCCCTGCAGGGGCCGGTCCCGGACTACCTCCGAGTAAGCGGGTGGGCGTGTGYCACGAACGCATGTCGTCGACACAAGCGTGCTGCTTTCTGATCCTGGCGCGCTGCTGCGGTTCGCGGAGCACAATGTCGTGCTCCCCCTCGTTGTCATAGGGGAGCTGGAAGGCAAAAGGAACCATCCGGAACTGGGCTGGTTCGCCCGGGAGGCACTACGCATCCTGGACGATCTGCGCATCCGGCATGGTCGCCTTGATCAACCGCTCCCGCTGGACAACGGCGGGACGCTACGGGTGGAACTCAATCACACCGATGCGGCGGTGCTTCCACCGGGGTTCCGGGTCGACACGAACGACTCGCGGATCCTGTGCGTCGCGATGAACCTCGCCCGCGAGGGCGCCGACGTCGTACTGGTCACGAAGGATCTCCCGCTGCGGGTCAAGGMGTCGGTGCTGGGGCTGCCCGCCGAGGAGTACCAGGCGCTGTCCCCRGTGGACACCGGCTTCTCGGGGATGGCCGAGCTCACCGTCACCCAGGAGGACCTCGACCGGCTCTACTCCCGCGAGTACACCGAGATCCTGGAGGCCGCCGACCTGCCCTGCCACACCGGCCTGGTCCTCACCACCACCGGGGGGAGTGCCTCCGCGCTCGGCCGGGTGACCGCCGACAAGCAGGTCCGGCTCGTCCGCGGCGACCGCGACGCGTTCGGCCTGCACGGTCGCTCCGCCGAGCAGYGGGTCGCCCTCGACCTCCTGCTCGATCCGGATGTCGGGATCGTCTCCCTCGGCGGTCGAGCCGGCACCGGTAAGTCGGCGCTTGCCCTGTGCGCCGGGCTCGAAGCTGTGATGGAGCGCCGGGCGCACCGCCGGGTGGTGGTTTTCCGCCCGCTGTACGCTGTCGGTGGCCAGGAGCTCGGGTATCTCCCGGGCAGCGAGAACGAGAAGATGGCGCCCTGGGCCCAGGCGGTGTTCGACACTCTCGGTGCGCTCGTCTCCCCCGAGGTCATCGAGGAGATCGTGGATCGCGGGATGCTGGAGGTGCTGCCGCTCACGCACATCCGTGGCCGGTCCCTGCACGACGCGTTCGTGATCGTCGACGAGGCTCAGTCCCTGGAGCGCGGGGTGCTGCTGACCGTGCTGTCCAGACTCGGGCAGGGGTCGCGGGTGGTGCTCACGCACGACGTGRCACAGCGCGACAACCTGCGGGTCGGCCGGCACGACGGGGTCGCCTCGGTGATCGAGACCCTGAAGGGCCACCCGTTGTTCGCGCACGTCACGCTCACCCGTTCCGAGCGATCGCCGATTGCGGCCCTGGTCACGACGATGCTGGAGGATCTCGTTCTCTGAGCGATCTTGTTCTCTGGCGGCGTGCTCCCCGATCGTCCGGCGAACGTTCGATGAACCTCCGGAGAACCTCCGGAGAACATTCGGAGAGCAGCTGGAGGGCGTCCGAGGGTCCCGGGCCGCGGGAACGTGTGGCCGCGGTGCGCGGTTGTGCGAGGAGACAACCACCGGAGGTGGCTTCCCATGTTCTTCGGTCGTCACAAGACGACACTGCCCACGCCCGAGCAGGCCCTTCCCGGCCGGGATCGGCCGGTGTTCGCGGGCGACGTCCCGCACACCGTGCTGGGGACCCCGCTCGCCGGCCCGTTCCCGGCGGGTCTGGAGACCGCCGTGTTCGGCCTCGGCTGCTTCTGGGGGGCCGAGCGCGCGTTCTGGAAGGTTCCCGGGGTGTACACCACCGCCGTCGGCTACGCCGGAGGGCACACCCCGCACCCCACTTACGAGGAGGTGTGTTCCGGGCTGACCGGGCACACCGAGGTCGTCCTCGTGGTGTACGACCCCGCGAAGGTCGGCTATGAGGAGCTGCTGCGCGTGTTCTGGGAAGGGCACGACCCGACCCAGGGCATGCGGCAGGGCAATGACACGGGCACCCAGTACCGTTCGGCGATCTACACCACCACTGCCGGGCAGGCCGCCGCGGCGGCTGCCAGCCGCGAGGCGTTCCAGCAGGTGCTGACCGCCGCGGGCCTCGGGGCGATCACCACCGAGATCGCCCCGGCTGGTCCGTTCTACTATGCGGAGGAATACCACCAGCAGTACCTCTCCGACGCCAAGAACCCCGGCGGCTACTGCGGCCTGGGTGGCACGGGCCTGTCAATATGTGGCCCATGGTCAGAGCGGGAATCTACGTCAGAGCCGGCCAGGACCGAACAGGCGCAGGGCTAGCAGTCTCACGTCAGGAGGCGGGCTGCCGCCCCCTCTGCGACCGTAAGGGCTGGGCGGTCGAGGACGTCTACTACGGACAAGGATGTCGGTGCCCATTCCGGACGGCCACGCCCGGAGTGGGACCGGCTCGTTGACGACATCAAAGCAGGCCGCCTCCAGGCGATCGTCTGCTGGCACATCGACCGGCTGACCCGCCAGCCCCGCGAAGTTGCGGGACGACGCCGGGCCGCACTTCGGGTTCGGCTGGCACGCCRTTGGTCCGGAGCCGGGGTGGCGAAGCTGGTCGAGATGCTCGACTTGGGCGCCGAACGCATCCCCGGACAGGATCGCGTCGAGCGGCGCGGAGTGGACGTTCCCCGCCGATGAGCTGGACCACGCCGACACCGAGGCCGGCGGCGTCGTTGATCACCGCACGCCAGTCGGCGGTGCTCAACGTCCCGTGGTCCCCGAGCGGGGACGAGTCCGCGTAGCAGTGGACGCAGGCTGACACCGGCCAGTGATCTCCAACGCGACAAAGTCGAGCGCGGGCATGGTTGTGGGCGGCATGACATCTCCTCGGGTATATCCAGATGTCTCACGGTCAGATGTCTCACGGTCAGACCGGCGGCGCCCACGGGGTGCGGCCGGTGCCGACACACCACGGGCAGCACGAGATCAACTTTTTCGGGTGGCCGAGGACCGTGGCGTGGACGGTGACCCGGACCCCATGCCCGTTGCAGCCCAGACAGATCTGGGCCTGGATTGTCACCGGTCGAGGCCGTCGACCGCACGGGACCGGATCGCGGCGAGGATCTGATCCCAGATCGTGGCGGGCAGGCGGATCTCCCGGAGGCCCAGATAGCCGTAGCGCAGGTCAACGTGACCGTCCACATGGCGGACCAGGCCGCCGGCGACCGCCCCCTGTGTCCATTCGGCGGTCAGCGTGGCAAACGTGTCCACGCGGGCCTCCTGAACAAGGCCGGACCAGATGACGTTGGGCAGCCGGAGTTCGTGGACCTCACCGGCATACCGGTATTGCACGACGACGTCCGCGCCGTTCCGGGCGAACTGGGCCGCGGGGGCGCAGGCCGCCCGGCGCCAGTCCAACGGTGTGCCCGCCGGGGTGCCGGGGTCGGTTCGCCCGCCCATGCGTCTGTCTCCTCGCGTGTGATGGAACCTCCCCGCCCGCGAGCCGGCACCCCGGGGACGGAGCCGGGGGCGTGGGGACCTCGCGGGTGGGGAGGGATGGAGGGGCCGCCGGCATCGTTGGCGGCGGCCCCGGTCTCAGGGGCCGCCGACGTGGCGAAGCGGCACGACCCGGTAGCCGGCGATCCCGGCCAGGGTGCGGGCGTGTTCGTCGGCGAGCCGGGCCGTGGGCCAGCCGGTCAGGGTTTCGACCGGACGGCCATCGGCGTCGAGCACCAAGATCGATTAGTTCGTCGGCGTCCCGTCCCGCACGGGAATCCAGTTCGCTGCGGGCCGGCGGGTCGGCAGGGCCCGGGAGGGGGCACGCGACAGGTTGTGCCCCCTCCCGGTATAGATGGCCGCCCGCTGCCCGCCCGGCGATCCGCCGCCGATGGTCGGCGATCCGGCGCGGGGGCGGCCACCTTCGGCGGCAGCGGCCAACACCCCGCGCGGAGAGCCCGTCAGCGTCACGAATCCTCCCTGTCCTCCGAGTGTCGGCCGGCTGACCTGCCGGTACGGATATGACACACTCCGCACCAGACCAGAGACAGCCTGCAATGCAGGCACCACCATGCAATGCGCATTCGTACAGCCCGTGCCGCCGGTTGGAGGGGAGACACCGTGCACACTGGACCAGGACCGGAGCCGAGACCCGCTCTCAACCAGCTCATAGCCCACATCGCCGACCTGAAGCGGCGGCGAAACGCGACCTGGTCAGACCTGGAGCGGAAAACCGKCGTGCCCCGCCAGGCGTTCTCAGCCGCCGCACGGGGGCGTCAGCCCGGGGGTCGCGTGTGGGCGATCCCATCCGAGGCGACGATCGTCGCGCTCGACCGGGGATTCCGTGCAGGTGGGGGCCTGTTCACGGCCTGGGTCCAGGCCCGCCGCGAGGACGAGGAGATCCGTCTCGCCCGAATGGCGACCCGGGAGTTTCCCGGGTTGGGTGGACTGCCACCGATGCCGGGGCGGACAGTGGACGCAACACGGGAGGTGAGACCAACGGACAGGCGACAGCTCTTTGAGGGCATGGGCGGACTCACCGCCGCAGCGGTACTTGCAGCCACGTCCGACGTGCGCGACCAGCTCGACGGCGCTCGTCCAAAATCATTTACGGTCACCGAGCTGGAGTTGCAGCTCGCTGACCTGCAACGAGACCTATGGTCCGTCGCGCCCGCAGTGCTGTTTCCGCCCGCGTTCGAGGCGTGGCAGCAGGCCGAGGAGATGCTCAACCGCCGCGTGCTCCTCCCCGCCGCACGCCGGCTCACACTCATCGCGGGAAATTTCTCTTCACGGCTGGCAACCATCAGCCGGTTCGGGGGGGACGACCGGCTAGGCCGGCGGTTCGCCGACATCGCGCAGGAGCACGCGACGGCGGCCGGCGACCCGCTGTTGACCGCGAGCCTCGCGCAGCTCCAGTCATGGATCGCGATGGACGCCGGCCACTGGACCGTCGCCGCTGACCACGCCGCCCGGGGCCGACAAGCCGGCGATCCTTCCGCGCACGCCCGCCTCGCCGCGTACGAAGCCGCCGCCGCTGCCGAAGCTGGCGATTATGTCCGGGCATCTGAAGCCGTCTCTGTGATGCGTTCCGGCATGTCCGCCGCGCTCAAAGGACCGCAGGTGTGGGGCGATGCAGAGGAAGATCTTTATCTTGCTATGGCAGCAGCGGCCACCCCGGGCGCGAGTCAAAAGGCGATTCACCACGGCACCCGGAGCGCCGAGGAGTTCCGCCCAGGCCATGACAATCAGGGCATCGGCCTGGCACGCATCGCCGTGGCCAGGGGTCATCTCGCAGGGGACCATCCGGCACCCGATGCGGCGGCGGTGTCGGGCATTGCCGCGCTCGACGCGGTAGCAGACTCCCCGAACGCGGTGGTGGAGCAGCGGGCGCGGGCTCTGCACCGTCAGCTCTCCCCATGGCCGTCGGAGCCGCTGGTGCAGGAGCTCGGCAGYCGGGTCGCCGCCGTCTGACCGGGCCTGATGGTTACACATCCGGCACGTTTGCTACCTGCCTGCACATGCCGGGCTACCCTCCCGGATACACCGACAGCGACAGCGGGACAGGAGATCGTGATGGGCTGGGGACGTAGCAAGGATGTGGACAAGCGCGGCAACACGGGCGGTGGGTCATCCACCGGTCGCAGCGGGCAGAAGCGCGGCGGCTCCGGTCACACCGGAGACCCTGCGGACGCCGTTGATCAGGGCGTCCTGACCTGCCCGAAATGTCTCGGGTCGGGGAGCGTCGGYAACCCGGCCGCTGAGCGGCACGAGGGCGAGGATTTCGATGGCGCCAGCATGATCCGGTGCCCGCGATGCGGCGGCTCTGGGAAGGTCCAGAAAAAGTGAGTGCAGGGGAAAGCTGCGGCGAGGAGGGGCCTACGGGCCCCGAACCCGAGGTGCACGCACTCTTCCCGTCCTGCGGTGAGTGCCGGAGAGCACGGGCGCAGCATCTACGCCGCTCCGCGCGCGGCGCGCAGGCGCGCGACGGGATGCCGAGCCTGACTCTCCAGCCGCCGGTGACGCGCTGTACGCATATCCCGGACGTGTGGGCGCCGGGATTCGGCCCGGGGTCGGAGCCGCCGGAGGGCTCCGGGTGGGAGACGCGGCCGGAGGGCCCGGTCTGACCCCCCGCCTGGTTCAGCCAGATTGTCCCCGGTGGGCGGATGGTCCTGCCGTTGCGYTGGCGCGGCCAGACCCGGGGTGTCGCGTTCGTCAAAGGCGGCGACAACGTGCTGCGCTCGGACGCGGTGTTCCTCCGCGGCTTCGTCCCGATGATTGGTCAGGACGTCGAACGCGTCGCCGCGCTCCACGAAAACCCGCTCGTCCAGATCCACTACGACGTCGACCAGGACATCGACCCGGACCACCTCACCGGCGTCTTCGCCACCCCCGGGTCGCCGCCTGGTCGGGCACGGCCATCGGGCCGCAGGACCCGATCGACGGGATCTGGCTGCGCGCCACTGCCACCGACCCGGCCGTCTGCCGGATCAACGCCAGCCGTGGCGCGGTCGAGGCCGATCTGTGCGTCCCGCTGATCCCGAACCTGAGCCCCGCGCTGGTCGCCGGCTCCTCGCTTGCCTACCTCGCCAAGCGCCGCCTCGACGGCCCCGATCCGGTATACGAGATCGGCGCCCACGGCCACGGGGCTGACGGCCAGGCCCTCGCTGACCGCCGACGCCGAGGTCCCGCCGACCGCGATCGTCAAGAAGGACTGCGCGATCACCGTCGCCTTCTGACAGCCGAGGGTGCCACGTGGCCGTACTTGCCCGAGCGCGGCCACGCGCGGCCCCGGCCGGACCCGCGTGGAGACGAGCGCCGATGACACTGCACGACGCGGACCGGCTCGGGCGCGCCGCCGCCACCGCTGCCAGGCTCGCCAACTCGCTGGCGACCCCGCCCCCGACCGGGTTGCGTGGCCAGTCGCTCGCCGCTGGCGCCGCCGGCATCGCCGCGGTCCTCCATGGCCTCGCTACGCGGGCAATCGCGGCCGGCCGGGTGTGCTCAGCCGGTGGGAACGATCTGCGCCGGGGCCCCGATCTGGGCGACGATCATGGTCCAGCGCCCGTCACCGGCGTTGAGAGCGTCGGTCGTGCGCTGCAGCAGCACCGGCGGGGGGACGGGCGTGCCGTCGAACAGGTTCCCGCACGCCGTGACCGCCTGGGCGTAGGCGCCGGCGCCTTCGGTCCAGTTCCTGCTCACGCTCTCGACGGGCGGGAGGCCCAGCGGTCCGATGCGGTCGACGGCCCGCCCCAGGTCGGCGCAGGCCGGTTTCAGCGACATGCCGTCCGCCGCCTGAATGTCGGCCCGTACCGCGTTGACCGCCCGCACGACCTCCGAACGGACCTGGGCGGTGGTGGCGTACCAGGACGTGAGCCGGGCCTTGACGTCGGTAGTGGGCGGTGCCGCCGCACCGGCCCCGCCACCGGCCCCGCCACCGGACCCGACGACGAGGAACACCACGACCACCGCCGCGACCCCGGCCACGGAAAGAACCGCCAGCCCGCGTCGACGTTCCTCCCTGGTCAGTTCCTCCCAGGTGCGGTAGTCGCTCCGGCGCCGGCTCACGGATCCCCCAGATAGCCAGATAGCAAGAAGTCAGCGACAAAGCAGACGCACAGCTCAATCCTGACGTTGCGTCGGGAGCGACTCCCGGCCGCGCCGGTGACGCGACGCCCGGCGTCCCACCTACCCGATTCAACCCCCCCGCGGCGCCGAGGCGCCGCGGGGGCACCGAAGAGGCCCCGCGGGGGCACCACAAAGGGGCACACCGCGAGGGGCACCACCAAAGGGGCGCCACCAAACGGGCTCCGGGGCTCTGCGGCGGTTATCCCGACCACCGCCGTAGCGATACGCCGGACCGGCGGTATGCGCGGCGGTAGATGCGGCCGCGCGACCGAGAGCACGGGCAGCGGACAAAGTACCGGCCTACGACATCATCCGAACGTCGGCGCGGGAAAATGCACCGTCTTCTACTCCCTCCCAAGGGGATCCCCACGCGGGAACTTCGATTTTCGTCACACACCTCTGCGTTCCGCTCCCGGCCGGCTCGGCGATGTACTCACGGATGTACGAACGGGCCGCGCCCGGCCGTTGCCGGCGGAGGATCCTGGACCGACCCAGGTCGACCTCCGGCGTTTCGATGCGCAAAGCCGCGCGAAAGCGCCAAGATATCCCGGGTTCTTTACCACCCCGCGGCTCGGTGGATACCGGTGAGGGACGTTCGCGAAGGGGCACAGATGGACTACGTGATGGACTTGTCGGAGTCGGAGTGGGGGACACCCGCACCGGACCGGACGGGCAGCTGGGCGATCGTCGTTCTGGAGCAGGGGACCCGGCAGGTGCAGGGAGTCATCGGCCCGTTCCGGTCGCCCGGCCATGCGCAGGCCTACGCCTGCGACGGGGGATTCGCCGACTGGCTCATCGTCCCATCCCTGTATCTGATGTCGCCCACCGAACCGGAGATCGCCGCCATCGCGGTGCTGTGAGAAGGGATCACCCGAACCCGGTGAGCTGAGGTGAGGTGACCGAACCCGCCGGATCGTTCGGGCCGGGTGGTCCCCATCATGGTGCCGAGTGGGGACCACCCGGCAGACGGCATCGAGCGCAGGCGGGGAGAATCGGGGGTCATGGCGGAACATCTGATCGAGAACTATCTCATCGACATGGACGGTGTTCTGGTCCATGAGGAACATCCCATTCCGGGCGCGGATGCCTTTCTGGCCGGGATCGGCGAGGCGGGCCTGGGTTTTCTCGTGTTGACCAACAACTCGATCTACACGGCCCGCGACCTGTCCGCCCGGCTGGCTGGCGCGGGACTCACGATCCCGCCGGAGCGGATCTGGACCTCGGCCCTCGCCACCGCGCTCTTCCTACATACCCAACGCCCCCAGGGATCGGCGTACGTCGTCGGCGAAGTGGGCCTGACCACGGCGCTGCACGACATCGGCTACGTCCTCAGCGACCGGTCACCCGATTACGTCGTCCTCGGGGAAACCCGGACCTACAGCTTCGAAGCAATCACCAAAGCGGTACGGCTGGTGCGCGACGGCGCACGCTTCATCGCGACGAATCCCGATCCCACCGGTCCCTCGGTGGAGGGTCTCCTGCCCGCCACCGGGGCGGTCGCGGCGATGATCACCCGGGCGACCGGCGTCACACCCTACTTTGTCGGCAAGCCGAACCCGTTGATGATGCGCAGTGCGCTGAACACGCTGTCCGCGCACAGCGAGACCACCGTGGTGATCGGCGACCGGATGGACACCGACGTCGTCGCCGGCCTGGAGGCCGGAATGGACACCGTGCTGGTGCTGTCGGGCATCACGTCCATCACCGACGTCGACCGGTTCCCCTACCGGCCGACCGCCATCGTCGACAGCATCGCCCAGTTGCCCGTCGGTCGGGATGTGCGGACGCTCGACAGCATGCCGACGGCCGCCGTCCGCCCGGCGCCAGCCGGGGCTCCCGATCGCACCGGGGCGCACGGTCGGAGCCCGGGACCGGTGCACACCTCGGGGTCCACCACACGTGGGTGAGGGGCCACCGCGGAATCAGGGAACCCCGGACGGGATCAGGAGCCGCCCTGCGAACGGCGGAACAGGGTCGCGGTCGGCGCGGCGGCGGTCAGGGTCACCTTCGTCGGCGTGAACAGGAACGACTGCTGGGGCAGGCCGTCCGGACCCAGCAGGAACGCCCGCTCGATCGAGTCGACCTGGATGCGCGCACCGGTGTCGGCACCCGCACCGACGACCCGGGTCGCCTGGATGGACGCGATGTCCTCCGCGACCGTCCCGGGTGGGAGTTCGACGGCCGTGGCGGCCGGCGCGTCCCGTTCGATGGACCAGGCAGGGTAGGTCTTGTTCGACCGGTAGGTCTCGGGGTTGCCGGCGAGCCGCACCCCGACCGACAGCCCGACCCAGGCGTCGGCGGTGTTCGGCGTGCCGACCGTGTTCTTCCGGACGATCAGGTACAGGTAGTTACGCGGGTCGCTGATCCGGGTGCGCGGGTCCGGGACCGGGGCGTCGGCGACCTTGCCCTCCCGGGCGACCTCCTGGGACATCACCCAGTAGGTCCACGGGTTGCGGTCCATCTCCC
>NZ_MRUJ01000239.1:0-16216 GCF_002099325.1 Frankia sp. KB5
GCGCGGTCAGCTTCGTCGACGACGCGAACGGCTTCATGGTCTACGGCAACGGCGGCCACCGGTTCGCCGCTGAATACGAGGAGCTGCGCCGGGCGACTTTCCTGATGGTGTCGTTCGGCAAGTCCATCGGCTTGGGCGGTGGCGCCCTCGCGGGACCGGCCGACGCTCTTGATGCGTTCCGCTTCCTGTCGGGCACGTCGGTGTTCACCACCAACATTCAGCCGCCGACCGCCGGCGCCATCGTCCATGTGCTGCGCCGGATGAGACAAGACCCGTCCGTGATGGAACGCTACCTCGACCGAGTCGACCGGCTGCGGGAGCGACTGCTCGGGATCGGCTGCACCATCAACGCCACGCCGACCTACGTCACATCGATCTCGGTGGGCTCGAACCACACCGCCGTACGCGTCCGGCAGGACTTCCTCGATCGCGGGTATCTGGTACCGATGTTCGGCTACCCGGCGGTGAACAAGAACCAGACCGTGATCCGGCTGATGGTGAACAACCGGCTGTCCGACGAACACCTGGACGGCTTCCTCGACACGCTCGCCGAGCTCAAGCAGAAGTACGAGTTCTGAACCAGCGCTGCTCGGTCGTCCGCGGGCCGGCCACGGCGGCGGCACGATGATCTCTCAGATCATGCCCAGCCATCTCACCAGCCCGGTCACCCAGGCCGCTGCCGACGAGGCGACCGCCGCCGCCAGTGGAACGATCCCGCTTTTGTGGACAGCGAAGACGGGGTCACTCGGTCAGTAGGAGCAGAAGCGTAACCGATCAGTCAGATGGGGACGTGACGGGACGCGGGCGCAGCGCCGTGGGAATAGTGGGCTCCGCGTCGACGACGCGGATGAGCAGGCGCAGCAGCTGCTGCTGCTCATCCGGCGAGAGCACCTGCAGCGACGCCGGGGGAACGGACAGCATCTCCTGGGCCTGGGCCAGAACGCGTCGGCCCTCCTCGGTCATCGCGACCGTCTTGGCCCGCCGGTCGGTCGGGTGCGGCTCGCGCCGGGCGACGCCGCGGCGCTCGAGCAGGTCGACGACGCTGGTCAGGTAGCTCGGGTCGTGGCGGAACATCTCGACGAGCTCGCGCATCGGGCGCGGGCCCCCCGACAGCACCAGAAGGATCTTCAAAGCGGCCGGCGTGAGATCAAACGCCTGGCAGACGGTGTGCATCCGGCTGGGCGCCTCGCCGCTGAAGGTCAGCGCCAGCATGGCGCGCCACGCCTCGCGAGCTGTCGCCTCGCGAGTGCCCGCCTCGCGAGTGCCCGCGTCCCGGGCGGTCGCATCTCGGGCAGTCGCCTCCCCGGCGGCCTCCCGAGCGGCTTCGATCATGCGTCGATCGTATCGGCAAGCCGCCGCGAACGTCTCGTTGTCACGACGATATATTTGACACAACTCAACGAGCGTCGGATGCTGGGCGGCGACCAGCTTTGTCCCGTCCGGTCGCCGCAGGTCCGAACGCGACCGACCGCCCCCGGCGTCTGCCGCCTTTGCCACGGAGATCAACGTGCCTGACCAACCCAACGCGGCCTCGCCGCCCGCCACCRCCGCGCCCGGGCCCGCCTCGGCCGCCAAGCTGGACCCGGCGCTGATCCGACTGTCCGCCACAGTGATGCTCGGCGCGATCATGGTGATCCTCGACACGACGATCGTCTCGGTCGCCATCCACGCGCTCGGTAACGAGTTCCACACGTCGCTGTCCACGATCTCCTGGGTCACCACCGGTTATCTGCTGGCGCTGGCCGTCGTGATCCCGCTGGCCGGCTGGTCGGTCGAGCGGTTCGGCGCGACGCGGATGTGGAACATCTCGCTGGCGCTGTTCGTCGCCGGCAGTGCCCTGTGCGGCCTCGCCTGGTCGGCAGGGACGCTGATCGCCTTCCGGGTCCTGCAGGGCCTCGGCGGCGGCATGATCATGCCGATCTGYATGACCCTGCTCGCCCAGGCCGCGGGCCCGCAGCGGATCGGCCGGGTCATGAGCATCATCGGCGTCCCGATGCTCATCGCGCCGGTGCTCGGCCCGGTCATCGGCGGACTGATCGTCGACCACCTCAGCTGGCGCTGGATCTTCTACGTGAACGTGCCGATCGGCGTGCTCGCCCTGTTCCTGTCCTGGCGGGTGCTGCCACGCGATGACCGCGGCTCGGCGCACCACCGGCTCGACCTGCCCGGCCTGGCGCTGATCTCGCCGGGGCTGGCGGCGCTCGTCTACGGCCTGTCCGAGGCGGGCAACGGCGGCGGCTTCGGGGCTGCGAAGGTGCAGGTCAGCATCGCCGTCGGCGTAGTGCTGCTGGCCGGCTTCGTCGTGCACGCCCTGCGCCGCGACGGCGCCCTGCTCGACATGCGGCTGTTCGGCGACCGGGTGTTCARCATCGCGAGCGTCACGACCTTCGTGATCGGCGCCATGCTGTTCGGTGCGATGTTCCTGCTTCCGCTCTACTACCAGGTCGCGCGCGGGCAGAGCGCCAGTGACGCCGGCCTGCTCATGGCGCCACAGGGACTGGGCGCAATGATCTCCATGGCGATCGCGGGACGGGTCTCCGACCGCCGCGGCGCCCGGTCGGTCGTCCCGCTCGGCATGGTCCTCGCCCTGCTCGGCACGCTGCTGTTCACCCAGGTCGACGCGCACACCAATGAGGTGCTGCTGGCGTTCTCGCTGTTCGTRCGCGGTCTGGGCTTCGGGGCGACGATGATGCCCGCGATGGGCGCCGCCTATGCGACGCTCGGGCAGGCGGCGGTGCCGCGCGCGACCACGACGCTGAACATCCTGCAGCGGGTCGGCGGGTCGCTGGCCACCGCGCTGGTCGCCGTCGAACTGCAGCACGCCATCGCCAGCCGGCTGCCGGGCGTCGGTGGCGAGGGTGCGCTCGCCGAGTCGGCGGGGGTGAAGCTTCCCGGCCCTGTCGCCGACAAGGTCGCCGAGGCGTTCGGCGTGACGTTCTGGTGGGTCGTCGCCCTGACCGCCGTCGGCTTCGTCGCCAGCCTCTTCCTCCCCGGCCGCCCCGCTGCCACCGTGGCGCACGGCCCCGCGAACGCCCAGCCGGCGGCCCCGCAGCGCGAACCGGTAGCGGTGGTGGAGTAGCCCGCCGGAAACGCCGGTCGTCGACCACGTGAATCTACAAGGATTCCGGCCGGGTCCCACACGACGGATGTCGTGCACGCCCCGGCCGAGTCAGCGCGCGAGCCACTCTCGATAGGTGGTCCTGGCGATGGCGGCGCCGTCCTTGGCGATGAGGGCGTCGCCCGAGGCGGCGGCGAACATGCCGGCGCTGTTGTCGGTGACGGCGGTGCGATGGTCACCGTGGGCGGCAAGGGTGATCTTGCCCAGTTCGTCGAGCGCGAAGACCTCGGGGCCGGCAACGTTGCGCTGGCGGTAGGTCACGGCCCRCTCGGTGAACAGCGAGGCCCAGCACCGGCTGACGTGCTGGAGGATCGCCGCCGGCCCCACGACGTTCAGGTACGTGTCCTGTTGGCCGGCGAAGGAGGCCGACGGCAGGTCCTCTGCCGTCGCACTGGACCGGACGGCATACGCGGCTTGCCCGCCGAGCTGGGCGAGCGCGCGGATGATCGCCGCCGCGAGATCGCCCGGGATGGCGATCCCTTCGATGGCTGGTTGCACGCCGGACAGCGGGGGGCTGGCCGGTGACGGTCCCGCCCCCAGGCGCTCCGCCACCACGCCAGCCGCCCCGAACGACCCCTACAGACAATCATGAACTTCAGTTGCTAACCAGCAACTTTGCCGGAGCCCTGGTTACCGAACCTGTCCGAGTCTAGGCTACGCCCGGTCCCTGCCCGCCGGGGACGTCCGACCGGTCCTCGACCAGGACCAGCCGGCCTCGTGCCCGCTTGTCGTCAGTCGCGCCACACGGAAGCGGACGCCCCTCCAACGGACCGGTGAGGCGTCCGCCAAGCCGCCCCGCGGCGTGCCGGATCCGCCCGACCAGGCCGGCGGGGATGCGCTGGGCCACTACCAAGGCGGTGAGCGCGGCCACCACAACCCCGTCACGGCTACGCACCGGCACCGACACGCAGCAGATCCCATCCACAAGATCCTGCTGGTCGAACGCCGCCTCCTCGCGCCGGATGACAGCACGGGCCCGCTTCCACTCCCGCTCGGACATCGAGGGCGGCGGCACCAGCTCCGGCTGGCAGGCAAGCAGCATCTGGCCGGCGGCGGTGTCGAGCCGTAGCGAACTCGTGCTGCCCCGCAGGTCGATCCCACGGTCCCCAGCGGCGCTGGTGGCCAGCACCAGCCGCCTCTCCCGCAGGACGACCAAGGCGATCGCCGTACGGGTGGCCGCGCTGAGCGAGGCGACCGGGTCTCGGGCGATCCGTGCCAGCCGGTGCAGGGAACGGTCCGGGGCTGCCAGCCGGCGCAGGCCGGAGCCGATCCGGTAGCCGCCGCTGTCCCGATCGACTACCCCGAGCGCGCACATCTGCTCGACCAGCCGATGTACCGTCGTCTTGGGCAGCCCGGCGGTCCTGGCGAGTTCCGACAGGCCGACGGAGTCGAACCAGGACAGAGCGTCGAGAATGTCGAAGGCGCCTTCGAGTACCCCGCGTCCCCGGGGCGCCGCCGGCCCGCGAGCGGCAGCGGCGCGCGGTGCCGCACTATGCTCGGCGGGCTCGGCGGAACCTGCCGCCTGTGGTGAACCAGCCGAGTTGGTCCGGTCCTGGGCCCGGTCATGGGCCCCCTCGGCCGTGCACTCGTCAGGTCCACGCGAGCGCGTTCGCGCCACCAGTCCGCCGGATCCGGACATCCGGTCACCCCCGATGACGTAGCTGCCTGAGTGAGGAAAACCTCGCCTTCCGTCGGATTTTATCCAGACTTGATCGGCTGGTCTCACGACTTCATGCGGCTCCCCGATGTCGTGAAGCCGACGTCCGGCGGGAGTGCCCGAGCAGTTTCGCGTTCGATCATCAAGCAAAGTCGACGGATACCCGGAGGACATCAATCGAAGCACAGGTGTTTGTATGGGCGCGGACACGGCAATGGGCGCGGACACGGCAATGGGCGCGGACACGCGGCCCGGCAGCGGCCTGCGGTGGCTAACGGCGGGTGGCTGTGGGCAGGGTCCAGCCCTGGCGGCACTTCGACCCGCCGATGCCGCCGTTGTCACAGCCCTCAATGAGGAACTGGTAGCCGCCGTTGGTCTCACTCACGACGCGGAACTGCCCGGATGTCCCTCCGGTCACGTCCCGCTGCCAGGTGTTG
This sequence comes from Frankia sp. KB5, assembly GCF_002099325.1. Taxonomy (NCBI): domain Bacteria; kingdom Bacillati; phylum Actinomycetota; class Actinomycetes; order Frankiales; family Frankiaceae; genus Frankia; species Frankia sp. KB5. Next base: position 5,213 of record NZ_MRUJ01000239.1, read on the forward strand.
CCGTACGCGGTCCAGCGGACGATGAACTTGTCGTAGTGGTACGGGTCGGTGGGCCCCCAACTCACGTGGGCGTAACCGTTCGCCTCCCACGCAGTGATCACCATCCGCTTCCCCTGTCGGGGAGACCAGGTGATTTCCCCACCCTGAAACCTCTGCCGCCGGCCAGCCCATTCACCGTTGGTGAAGTAGACGTCGCGCTCGCCGCTGGTCGGACAGGCCAGGTAACTGCGGGGGCCGCCGAGCTGGTTCCAGCGTGCGCCGATGAGTCCGTAGGGTGCCAGCTTCGGGTTGCAGGCGGGGGCCGCGGACGCGGCGGTGGTTCCGAGCCCGGCCACGGTGATCGCCGCTGCCGCCGTCGCGAGCAGCATGACGAGGATCCGTCTGACGAGGGACATGTCTTCCTCCTGTGATAGCGGGAATGTTGGACTGTGGTGATGGGAATGTTCGGGGCCCGGCCATTGGGGAATGCGACGTTGCGGTGTTCGCGACGTTGCGGTGTTCGCGGTGTTCGCGGTGTTCGCGCGAGAGCCCGTCGCCCAAAAGTACGCTCGCGATCTGCGTCGCGTAAGGCGTCGGTCCACTGGGTGGACCGCCTTCCTGCGCGACGCGGACCGCAGGTACCAGGCGGGGATTCACCTCCGCCGGCTTCGGGCTGAGGCTTTCCCGGAGGCCTGCGCTACCTCGACGAGTGGCGCACGGAGCTCGGGGAGATCCACCGGGATGCCGAACGCGATGCCCCGGCCGCTCATACTGGTGGCCAGGGCGGCCTTCGCTGTGGCGGCGGCCTCGGCCGAGAAGGTGATTCCACCAATGGTGGACCCGCCTGGGCAGGACGTTCTGCGCCCGCTCCGGGTGCCGGAGTGCCTCTGGATGTAGGACGTCAGACCGGGCCGCGGCGGCCGATGCGCGGATAACGTGACTAGTGCCGGCAGGTTCCTCGGCCGGTGCGCCGAGCCGCGCGGCGTGGGGCCGTCTATTCGGCGGACCCGTCCGCGCCGACGGTAATGACACATTCACTGTTGGCTGCCCGGCGGCGGTCGTGACACCCGACGCCGGGGCCGCGCGCACCACCGCTGGCAGCGGCAACACCATCGGGAGCGGAATGTGACACTTGTGCACGATAGGCCGGCCGGGCACACGGACCCGCCGGCGGGCGAGCTCCCGCCCAGGGTTGTGAAAACCCTGGCGCAGTACCTGCGGACGACGTCGCACAAGGACATCGCGCTGCTGTACTTCATGACCTCGCTGGTATTCTTCGCGTTCGCTGGAATCCTGGCGATGCTCATCCGGGCCGAGCTCGCCCGACCGGGCCTGCAGTACCTGTCGAACGAGCAGTACAATCAGGTGTTCACGATGCACGGCACGCTGATGCTGCTGATGTTCGCGACGCCGATCGCGTTCGCGTTCGCGAACTACCTGATCCCGCTGCAGATCGGCTCGCCTGACGTGGCCTTTCCACGGCTGAACGCGTTGTCGTTCTGGCTGTTCCTGTTCGGCAGCCTGACGGTCACCGCGGGCTTCCTTACGCCGAACGGCGCCGCCTCCTTCGGCTGGTTCGCCTATACGCCGCTGTCGAACGCTGCCTACTCGCCGGGCATCGGCAGTGACCTGTGGGTGCTGGGTCTGACCGTCTCCGGTCTGGGTACCATCCTGGGCGCGGTCAACTTCATCACGACAATCCTTTGCCTGCGGGCGCCCGGCATGACGATGTTCCGGCTGCCGATCTTCTGCTGGAACCTGCTGGTGACCTCGATCCTGGTTCTGGTCGCCTTCCCGGTGCTCGCGGCCGCGCTGCTCGCCCTGGAGTTCGACCGCCGGTTCGGCGCGCACATCTTCGACCCGGGTAACGGCGGCGCAGTCCTCTGGCAACACCTGTTCTGGTTCTTCGGGCATCCCGAGGTGTACATCATCGCCCTGCCCTTCTTCGGGATGATAACGGAGATCATCCCGGTGTTCTCCCGCAAGCCGTTGTTCGGCTACAAGGGACTGGTCTACGCGACCATCGGCATCGGGGCGTTGGCGATCGCCGTGTGGGCGCATCACATGTACGTCACCGGCGCGGCGCTGCTGCCGTTCTTCGCTTTCCTGACGTTCCTGATCGCGGTGCCAACCGGGGTCAAGTTCTTCAACTGGATTGGCACGATGTGGCGCGGACAGCTCACCTTCGAGGCGCCGATGTTGTTCGCCGTCGGCTTCCTGGTGACGTTCCTGTTCGGTGGTCTGACCGGTGTCCTGCTGGCCAGCCCGCCGATCGACTTCCACGTCTCGGACAGCTACTTCGTCGTCGGCCACTTCCACTACGTCGTCGCCGGCCTGTTGTTCGCCGGCTTCGGCGGGGTGTACTTCTGGTTCCCGAAGGTCACCGGCCGGATGTTGAACGAGCGGCTCGCGAAGGTGCACTTCTGGACGATGTTCTTCGGCTTCCACCTGACCTTCCTGGTGGATCACTGGCTCGGCGTCAAGGGCATGCCGCGCCGATACGCCGACTACGGCCCGGACGACGGCTTCACCACGCTGAACACCATCGCCACCGCTGGYAGCTCCCTGCTTGCGCTGTCGACCCTGCCGCTGCTGTACAACCTGTGGTGGTCGTACCGGAAGGGTCGGATCGTGACGGTGGACGACCCGTGGGGCTWCGGCAACTCGCTGGAATGGGCGACGTCCTGCCCACCGCCGCGGCACAACTTCACCTCGCTACCGCGGATCTGCTCCGAGCGGCCCGCCTTCGACCTGCACTACCCGCAGGCGGCCGGCGCGGTCGACTACCACGCCACCCCCGAGCTCACCCCGACCCACGACACCCCGGAGCTGAATACCTGAGAACGCGGCTCACGTGGGCGGGTGAACCGCCCCGGGCTCTCAAGAGCCCGGGGCGGTTCAGCCCTGACAGGCCCCGGCCCTCATGGGTTGGTCCGGTTCACGGCGCTGCTGGCCGATGCGGCCCGCCGTGAGGTGCGCCCACCGAGGTCGAGACCGCGCGGGGCTACGACGACCGACGGTTGTAATCTCGGCTAGCTCGTGTTGATTCCATGAGGGTCACCAACCCGCCTGACTCGCATGTACTGGAAGGTGACTGGGTGATGCGCCGCCCTGTACAGCCGGTATCGCTCATAGACGCGGTGGTCGAAAATCTTCGCACCGAGCTGTTCAGCGGCACTATCGGCAGCAACCAGGCGCTGACCGAAGTAGGCGTCGCCACCCAGTACGATGTCGCTCGCCCGACCGCGAAGGCGGCAATCGAGAAGCTGGTCGCGGCCGGTCTCCTTGTCCGCGGCAGTCACAAGGTCGCCCGGGTCCCCGAGCTCGGCCCGGACGACGTTCGCGACATCTACAACACGCGCTACTGCCTCGAGCGCGAGCCACTCCGGCTGCTCGCCGCGGCCCGCCGCGTTCCCGCGCAGGCCCAGATGGCCAATGACGAGATCAAGTCGGTGATCAATGGCCCTCAGATCGCGATCGTCGAGCCCGACATGCGGTTTCACATCAGCCTCGTCGACTCGATGTCCAGCCCCCGCATCAGCGGCATGTACCACAAACTCGCCGGTGAAGTCCGGCTGTGCATGTCGCAGGTGCAGGGTCGGGCGCTGCTGAGCGCGGAATCAATCTACGGCGAGCACGCTCGCCTGCTTGAGCTGATCGTGACCGGCGATCAGGACGCGGCAACGATCTTACTCCACAAACACCTCTCCCGCGCGCGAGAGAGACTCGCGGGCGCTTTCGGCGCCGAACCGGGCCCGGAGGCGGACTTCGCGTACGAAGCCGCGACGGCGCGCGGGTGACACGTTCGCTCGGGTCGCGCATCCATCAAGGTCACGGGAAGTCGTCGATCGGCGTTCTCCGACACGTCACGTTCTCAGCCGGCACCGCCTGGATGGGCAGAATCACGGATCGGGCGAGTCGCGTACTCCAGCGCCTCGACAATGTGGACGTATTCGCGCCCCGTTGCGCGTGACATTCCGATCTCGCAGGTCCGGTTGGCCGACGCATGCACCTCGAAGGCGCGGGAGTTGACCTCACGTGCCTCGTTCAGCGTCGCCGCCGCAGTCAGCTCGGGATGCAGAAGTCCGCGATCACCGGCGAACGCGCAGCAATTCCAGTCCAGCGGCACGACCACCTCGTCGCTGACCAGCTCGGCGAGTTCCCTGAGTAAAGTCGTGGTGCCCCGCCGCTCGGTCGAGCACGTAGGGTGCAGTACCAGGGACGCCACCCGGCGGGTCACCGAGAGGCGGCCCACGACTTCGGCGCGCACGAATTCGAGCGCGTCCACGAAACGAAGTGCCTCGTAGGCGCCGCCAAGCCGCTTTGCCTCGGCGCGAAGCTCCTCCAGACCTTCTGTACATGACGCCGCGTCGCACACGACCGGCAGGCGGCCGCCGTCAGTCGCCGCGAGCAGCGCCGGCAGGACCTTGGCCCCGATGACCTCGTGGCCACCCCTGAGACCCTTCGACTTCCACGGCATACCGCAACACATCGACGCGATACCCCTGGGTACCCGTACCGCTACCCCGGCACGCGCGCACAGCGTCAGCATCGCGGGCATGACCCCGCCGCTGGATGACGACGAGCCGAACATGGCCCCGACGCACGCCGGGAAGTACACGGCGCACGCCTCTGCGGCAGCCGCGACCGCCCGGCGCCGGTACCCACCGCGGGGCAGCGAGGCGTCATACTGAGGCATCCTGTCGGTGCCCAACGTTCTGCGGGCCAGGGAGGCCGCGGCTGTCGGCAACGTCGGCGGCAGTGCGGCGGCGGCAGAAAGCGCCTTCCCAGCCAGTGTGGTGGTCGCCCCCCAGTGGCGGGCCGCCGAGCGCCACAGCGCGTCCTCGGCCTTGTTCACCCTCTCGGCGCGCAGCTCTCGCACGAGTGATCCGGTGTTGATCTGCACAGGGCAAGCGGTCTGGCACATACCGTCGACCGCGCAGGTGTCTACCACGTCATAGCGGTAGGCCGCGGACAGCTCATCGGCGAGCCCCTCGTCTCCCTCCCGCCGCGCGGCCTCACGCTCCCGCAGCAGGGCGATCCGCTGCCGAGGAGTCAGGGTCAGCGTCCGGCTCGGGCAGACCGGTTCGCAGTACCCGCACTCCACGCACATGTCCGCGYCGTAGCCGACCGTCGGCACATCCTTGAGATTGCGCAGATAGGAGCGAGGATCGTCGGACAGCACGACCCCCGGGTTGAGGATTCCCAGCGGGTCGAACAGCCGCTTCACCTCCGTCATGACGTCATACAGTTCATCGCCGTACTGGCGACGGACATACCCCGCCATGATCCGGCCGGTGCCATGCTCCGCCTTGAGCGTCCCCTTGTGCTCGAGCACCAGCTCAACCATTTTCTCGGTGAATGCGTGGTAGCGTTCCAACCGCGCGGGATCCCGGAAGGTCTCGGTGAGCATAAAATGGATATTGCCGTCCTTGGCATGGCCGAAGATGACACTGTTCTGATAGCCGTGCGCGTCGAACAGCTTCGTGAGTTCCTGGCACGCTGCCCGCAGGTGCGGCACCGGAACCGCCACATCCTCCAGCAACGCCGTGGTCCCCGCCTGGCGCGCTCCCGCGACGGCCGTATAGAGACCCTTGCGCACATGCCACAGGTCCTTTCGGCGCCACGGGTCCGAGGTCAACTCCAGGGGCGACTCGATCTCGAGCCCATCGCACACGCCGCCGGCCCCGGACACCTTGTCGGCAAGCTCCTCGGTGGTCGCTGCCTGCAGCTCCACCAGGAGCGCAACATGGTCACGCACCTCCAGCGAGCCGATCTCAGCCGGTGTCGCGCCGAGGGTCTGCGCAACGGCAAGGGACCGAGCGTCCATCAGTTCGATCGTCGCGAACCCCACGTCGACCAGCTCGGGCAACGCGGCGGTCGCGGTGGCGAGGTCACGAAACACCGCCAAGCCGGTCGAGGCGTGGGGAAAGAGCTCCACCGTCCGGAACGTGGCCGAGGCGACGAACCCGAGCGTGCCTTCGCTACCGACCATCAGATGGGCCAGGATCTCGACGGGACGCTCGTAGTCGAGAAACGAGTTGAGACTGTAGCCCATCGTGTTCTTCATTGAGAACTGCCGACGCAGCGTCGCCACGGACGCCGGGTTGCGGCAGATCCGCTCGCGGAGCCGCAGCAAGCCCGCATACAGATCGGGTTCCAGCGCGCGCAGCCGTTCATCCGCGTCCGGCGCACCGGTGTCAATCACGGATCCGCTGGGTAGCACCACGGTCATCGCCTCAAGCGTCTGGTAGGCGTTCTGCCCGGTGCCGCAGGCCATTCCGCTGGAATTATTGGCAATGACTCCACCCAGGGTGCAGGCGACCTCACTCGCTGGGTCGGGGCCGAGCTTCCGCCCGTACGGACGCAGCCGCGCGTTGGCCGCACGGACGGTCACGCCAGGCTCGGCGCGCAAACGGTGACCACCGTCGAGCACCTCGGCCGACTGAAAACCGTGTCGCACGTCGACCAGGATCCCGTCGGTGACGCCCTGGCCGCTGAGGCTCGTTCCGCCCGAGCGGAACGTCAGGTACGAACCACTCCGCCGGCATCTCGCAAACAGCCCCGCCACATCGCCCACGCCGGCAACACGTTCCACCGCGGAGGGCACCAGGTGATAGTGCGACGCATCCCGCGCCATCGCGTAGCGCAGGACCGGGCTGCCTGCCACGGCCGGCCCCTGGCCAGGTCCGCCGCGGCTCCCCGCTACCTCCGCGCCGGTGGGACGCCCCTCAAGACTCATTGCCTGCCCTCCCCGGACAAGGAAAGTCTGACAAGTATACATTCGCCCACACTGCGTCGTGACACCTCGGCTGCCCTACGGCGTCCCTGCCACCCAGCGTCCCTGCCACCCAGCGCATCGAGCCCTGATCACGAACCCGCGGCAGGCCCCGAAATTTCTCAAATCGAGACTGCCCGTGGCGGCTGTGACTGCTACGACCATGGGCGAGGTGCCGAGCGTGGGGGCCACCCGTCGTCGATGGTGTGGAGACAGTCATTGGAGCTCGGTACCCCAGGCGGTCCGTCGCCCACAGCAAGAGCCATGAGCTCGGAAAGGGTCTATAATGATCTTTATCACCGCCAAGTTCCGGATCAAGCCGGAGTATGCCGACCAGTGGCCGGAGATCTCACGGGCGTTCACCGAGGCGACCCGCGCTGAGCCGGGCTGCAAATGGTTCGACTGGTCCCGCAACATTGAGAGCCCGACCGAGTACGTACTGGTCGAGGCATTCCAGGATGGCGACGCCGGAGCCGCGCACGTCCAGTCCGACCACTTCAGGGCCGCCCGGCAGACACTGCCGAAGTACCTCGCCGAGACGCCGCGCATCGTGAACACGGTTCTGGAGCAGGACGACTGGTCGGAGCTCGGCGAACTCGCTGTGTCCGACTGATCGGTCGGGCCGCCGGCGACGACAGGCGGAGCCCCGGTCGGAAACCTCCGTGACATCCAACCAGACGCCGCTATTCCCGTGGTCCGGCGTATCGGCATGAGGAAGAGACCGGGTCAGCCGCCGACGTGGACACGCCGGCAGTTGATCGACGGAATTCGGTGGCGGACGCGGACCGGGGCACCGTAGCGGGACGTTCCCGCCCAGTACGGGCACTGGCGCATGGTGTACGGGCTGCCCTGTTCCAGGACTGGCATCCGGACGGGATCGCTCCAGCCCAGCGACAGTCACCCAACGTCATACTCGGATGCATCTTCGCATCATGGCCTCCAGGGTGCTCTACTCGACCCCACCCTGGGGGCCGTGGTTGCGGTCGTAGGCCGCGCGGGCCACGGCGATGTCGTCGCGGTGCCGTTCGGCCCACGATGTGAGTGTCCGCAGCGTGGCATACAGCTCCCGGGCCATATCGGTGGCCTGGTACTCGACCTTCGGCGGCACCGTGGGGTAGACGACCCGCGTCAGCAGCCCATCACGTTCCAGGTTACGCAGTGTGAGGGTGAGCATCCGCCGGCTGATGCCGCTGATCGACCGCTGCAGCTCGGTGAACCGGACCGGTCCGTCGCTGATCCGCAGCAGGATGCCGATGGCCCACTTGCCACTGATCCGGTTCAGCACCTCCAAGACGGTGCAGGCCTCGGCCTCGTGGCCGGGGGAGTCGATCACATCGCTGTTCCCCTGAAACATGAAAGTGCCTCCTTCCGGCCACTCCCACAGTCACACATGATGGCTTCCGTAACAAGGCATGCCCCATGCGGCGGCTGGAACCGCCGCACCTGGCTGGCGGCCGCGACCGGCCCGCCGCCGCGGYCCGTCCGGCCTCCTCGACGTCAAGGAAGACTGTTGACCGACTCAACTCCCCCGGCCCCGCCCCCGGCGCTCCCGTCCCGCTGGCTCGCCCTCGGGGTGCTCTGCACCAGCAACCTGATGGCCATCCTGGACAGCTCGATCGTTACGGTCGCGCTGCCGACCATCCAGCAGGACCTCGGCTTCTCCCAGGCGAACCTGGCCTGGGTTGTGAACGGATACCTGATCGCCTTTGCTGGCCTGCTGCTGCTGTCCGGGCGGCTGGGTGACCTGCTGGGCGGCCGGCCCGTCTTCATCGGGGGGCTCGGCCTGTTCACGGCAGCCTCGCTGGCCTGCGGCCTGGCCAACACCGGCGGCCTCCTGATCACGTTCCGCTTCCTGCAGGGCGCCGGGGGGGCGCTGGCCTCCGCGGTGGCACTCGGCATGATAGTCACGATCTTCCCTGACAGCCGGGAGCGGGCCAAGGCACTGGCCTGCTACGCCTTCGTCGCCGCGGCCGGCTCATCGATCGGGCTCATCCTCGGCGGCGTGCTGACCAAGAGTCTCAGCTGGCCGTGGGTCTTCTACGTCAACGTGCCGCTGGGTGTCCTCGCGGTGGTGCTCGCCCTGTGGGTGCTGCCCCCGATCGCCGGGCTCGGGCTGCGCGAGAGCGCGGACGTTCTCGGCGCCGGGCTGGTGACCGCCGGGCTGATGCTCGGCGTCTACACCGTCGTCCGGGGCGGGGCGGACGGCTGGAGCGACGGCGGGACGCTGGGGTCGCTCGCCGCCTCGCTGCTCCTGCTCGCCGCCTTCGTGGGCCGCCAGGCCAGAGCGGCCAAGCCACTGCTGCCGCTGCGCATCTTCCGCTCCCGCGCGGTCGGGGGAGCGAACATCATCCTGACCCTGATGGTGGCCGGCCTGTTCGGCTACCAGTTCTGCACCGCCCTGTACCTGCAGGACGTGCTCGGCTACAACGCGCTGCGCACCGGGCTGGCGTTCCTGCCGGCCCCGCTAACCATCGCGGCCGTCTCGCTGGGCCTCGCGTCGCCGCTGAACACCCGGTTCGGCCCCAGGCCGGTGATCGTCGTCGGGCTGCTGCTGGTCGCCGCGGCGCTCCTACTGTTGGCCCGGCTACCGGCTGACGGCAGCTACGCGAGCGACATCGCCCCGGTGTTCGTCCTGCTGGGTATCGGTTTCGGCGCGGCGATGCCCGCACTGATCGGCCAGGCGATGGCGGTCTCCGACCCCGCCGAGGCCGGCGTCGCATCCGGGGTGGCCAACACCACCCAGCAGATCGGCGCCGCGCTCGGCACCGCGATCCTGGCCACCCTTGCCGCCTCCCGCACCGACTCGCTGCTCGACCACGGCAGGAGCACCACCACCGCCCTCACCGGCGGGTTCCACCTCGCCTACGCGGTGAGCGCGGCCCTGGTCGCCGCGGCCGTCCTCGTCGCCCTGTTCGTCCTGCGCCCGCCCGGCCAGTCGCGGGCCGCCGACAGCGCACGGACCGCCGACACCCACCCAGCCGAGACCGACGACCCGACGCAGCCGGCGGGGGTGCCGGCCGCGGGACAGTAACCGCCGGGGCCAGCCGTCGGGGACGGGGTAGAAGGAAATCCTTCGCGACCACCGCGTCCTCGGCGGCAGCGACAAGCCAGCCGGTCACATACCGGGAGTAGATATCGATGATGACGTACAGCCGGTACCAGACGCCTTTCTCGGGTCCTTTCAACGCGGTGATATCCCGCGACCAGACCTGTGACGGTCCGGTCGCGGACAGCTCGGGGCGGACCCGCGGCGGGTGGGTCGCCTGCGCACGGCGTTCCCTGGTCTGCCCCGCCGCCCGGACGATCCGGTACTCGGAGTCCGCTCTCTCGGAGACCTGCCGCAAGAGAGAGCGCGTGCTTTTCCCATAAAAGCCAGCGCGGTTTCTGCCGTCGCAAGTTTCGCTTTCAACCGTTCGTTCTCGCGGCGCAGACGCTCCAACTCGATCTGTTCCGCCGACTTCCCCGGATTCTTCCCCGGAGCGCGGGCCGGGACGCCTGCTCTTCCCAGCGCCCCCGCGTCACGTGCCCGGGTCCGCTCCACCACATGCGAGGAGAACAAACCCTCCCGGCGCAGGATCGCACCCTTCTCGCCGTGCGGGGCGTTCTCGTACTCCGCGACGATCCGCAGCTTGTACGCCGTGCTGAACACCCGCCGCGACGGACGCGGCGCCGGGTCCCGCGCCTGCGGTGACCCGGCCGGAGCCTCCTGCGACTCAGGCTCCATGAACATCATGGATCTCCGATCACGCCCTCCGTAGCCAGCTCACACCCACGAGGGTGTCTCACTCAACCCCGACAGAGAGGGCAAGGACGGTCCCTACCGCGACCGCCCGGACTGCTTGCCAACAAATTTCCGCACCTTCAGCCAAAGGGCTTGAGAGTTCATGAAGGCTGGGTGTAGGCTCCCCATTGTGGAGCAAGAGGGAAATTTGGACCGCAGACCTCCGCTAGTGCCACTTAATTAACAGATCTTGATTTTGCCTATCGTTCACTTCATCCACCTTCGTCGATCCTGGTCTTGGCGTCGATCGAGTCGCAGATGATCGAAAACTGGTCGACCATAGCGAGACGCGTGCCGGTCATTTCTGTTTACGGAAGGTTGATCCTGAAATCGATATCAACTACGCGCGCACGCGGAACTGGGGCGATCGGTGTCGCGGCGGCCGACTGGGGTCGCGGGAGCCAACAAGTGATCAAGAGCAGCCAGGGCGGCGTGGCCGCCACCCTTTCGTATGAGAATTTGAGTC
>NZ_MRUJ01000240.1:0-12622 GCF_002099325.1 Frankia sp. KB5
ACCGGTCCTTGGCCCGGCGTCGACGGGTGTCTGCCAGCCACCGCGGCGGCGCGTCGGCGGCGCGTCGGAGGCGGGGGACGGTGGGGACGTTGGTCCCAGGTAGGATGGACCTCCGTTCCCTCCATGCACGACCCGAGCATGCTGCCGCGGCCGCCGGGACGCGGGCAGGCTCGTGCCATGAGTCTGGAGACCACGGTGAAYCCGCTCCCGGCGGAGCGAGGCGCCTCGGCCTCGGCGCCAGCGGTGGCGCCGACGGTGGCGTCGGGGCCTCCTGCCAGGGTCGTCGAGACGGCGCGGTCCGTGCTCGTCTTCCTTGGAGATCGTGTCTTCAAGGTCAAGAAGCCGGTCGACCTCGGTGCCGTGGATTTCCGCGGCAGGCAGGCGCGGTTGGCCGCCTGCGAGGCCGAGGTGAGACTCAATCGTCGCCTCGCGCCCGACGTCTACCTCGGCGTCGCCGATGTCATCGGACCGGACGGGGAGCCCTGCGACCACATGGTCGTGATGCGGCGACTACCCGAGGCGCGCCGGCTGTCGACGCTTGCCGAAGGTGGCACCGAGGTCAGGGCGGAGATCCACGCCCTCACCCGGGTGCTGGTCGACTTCCACGCCCGGTGTGAGACCTCGTCCCGGATCGCCGAGGCAGGTGGCCTGGACCGTCTGCGTGGGCGGTGGGACGCCTGCTTCGCCCGGGTACAGCGTGACCATGGCGCGGCGGTGAGCGCCAGCATCCTCGACCATGTGAACCGTCTCGCCGTGCGGTACCTCGACGGCCGCGACGAGCTCCTGCGGGAGCGGCGCGAGGCCGGGCGGATCCGCGACGGGCACGGCGATCTGTCCGCCGCGGACATCTTCTGCCTCGACGACGGGCCCAGGGTGCTCGACTGCCTGGAGTTCGAACCCGGGCTGCGGGCGGCCGACGTCCTCGCGGACGCCTGCGCCCTGGCAGCCGACCTCGAGTGGYTCGGACGCCGCGATCTCGCCCGGCTCTTCCTCGATCACTACCGTGAGATGGCTGGTGAGACCCATCCTCGGTCGCTCGAGGATTTCTACTGGGCGCTGGCCGCGCTGGGGCGCTGCCAGGCGGCGTGCCAGCGTGTCGCGGCCGGCGAGAACGCGGCGGCGGAGGCGCGGGCCTTCGCTGACCTGGCACTGGCCCGGTTGCGCTGGGGCCGGGTCCGACTCGTGCTGGTCGGCGGCCAGCGCGGCACCGGGAAGTCCACGCTCGCCGGCGGGCTCGCCGGCACGGWGCGGTGGACCGTGCTCCGCTTCGACGACGCCGCGGCGGACCTGGCGGCCTCGGCCAACCGTCACGATCTCGCGGCGGGGGGATGGGCAGATGCGGGGGGATGGGTACCGGCCGACGACGTCGACGCGGTCCACCAGGAACTGCTGCGCCAGGCCGGCACAGCGCTGCGCCGCGGCGAGTCCGTCGTGGTCGACGCACCGTGGAACCGGCACAGCCAGCGCGCGCAAGCGGCCGATGTCGCTCGCCGTGCCTTCGCGGACCTGGTGCAACTGCGCTGCACGGCCCCGCCCGATCTCGCGGCAACCCGTACCGACCGGCGTTCCCCGGCAACCACCGCGGCAACCAGCGCCACAGGGTCCGTCGGCCTTGGCCGTCTCGCCGACACCGTCTCCCGGATCGAACCCTGGCCGGAAGCCAAGATCATCGATACGGCGGTGGCCATCGCCGAGTCGCTGCACAACGCCCGCCGCGCCGCGGCCTGATCGGCACGCGAAGCGATGTTCCGCAGTGCTCTGGGTGCTCTGGGTGTTTCGGGTGCTCTGGGTGTTTCGGGGAAGACCGGATGGCCCGGGAGCGGCCACCGCCGAGCGCGGGTAACGCATCGACAGCTGATGGGGATCGCCAATGCGTCCGCGGCAACCGAACCGGTTCTAGTACTGTTCGGGCGTGGGCATGGAAACTGGGTCCGCAGCCAGCCAGAAGCGGGCGGGAACGGACCCTTCGTCGGTCTCTTCGTCGGTCTCTTCGACGGGCTCACCGACGAGCGAGAACCTGACTTTCCCGCTCGTCGCGCGGCTCGAACTCGATGAACTGCTGACGCAGCTGGTTGACCGGGCCCAGGATGTGCTGGCCACGCAGAGCCGGTTGCGCGGGCTGCTGGCGGCGAGTCGGGCCATCGCCACGGACCTGCGGCTGCCGGTGCTGCTCAGGCACATCGTGGAGGCGGCGTGCGAGCTGCTGGACGCCCGGTACGGGGCGCTGGGCGTCGTCGCGCCGGACCGCACCCTGGAGGAGTTCGTCCACGCCGGCATGGACCCGCGGGACGTCGACCGAATCGGTCATCTGCCCACCGGCCACGGGGTGCTCGGTCTACTGATCGATGATCCTCGGCCGCGTCGCCTCGACGACATCTCCCGTGACCCGAGTGCGTATGGCTTCCCCCCCGGCCATCCGCCGATGAGGACCTTCCTCGGCGTACCTATCACCGTGYGCGGCGAGGTGTTCGGCAACCTCTATCTGACCGAGAAACGCGGCGGCACGGCCTTTACCGCCGAGGACGAGGAACTCGCGCTCGCCTTGGCCGCCAGCGCCGGTGTCGCGATCGAGAACGCCCGGCTGTTCCACGACACCCAGCAGCGGCACCGGTGGATGAGCGCGTCCGCCGACGTGACCCGCCAGATCATGGCCGATGCCGACGGCGCCCTCGAGTCTGTTGCGGAACGCGTCCGCACGGTCGCCGACGCGGAGTTCGTCTCCATCGTCCTGCGCGACGAGGAGGCCGGCAGCGCGCGGGTCGCCGTCGCCGTCACCGTCGGAGCGGACACCGTTTCCGGCGCCGGTCAGCGGATACCTCTCGACGGCACCCTCACCGGTCGGGTGATGGCCGAGCAGCAGCCGTTGCGCGTGGAGGACGCGCAGCTTGACGCCCTCCCCGAGGAACGGGACGCCGCCACCGGCCCCCTGATCGTCCTCCCGATGGTCGCCGGCACCGACCACGTGTCCGGAGTGCTGCTTGTCGGTCGAAACCGGGGGAAGCGTCCCTTCAGCGACACCGATCTCGCCAGTGCCGCGAGCTTCGCGGGCAACGTCGCGATCACTCTGGAACTGGCGCGGGTCAAGGCCGACCGGGAGCGGTTGGTGGTCCTGGCCGACCGTGGTCGCATCGCCCGTGACCTGCATGACCACGTCATCCAGCGGATGTTCGCCGTTGCGCTCGGCTTGCAGGACATCGCCCAGTACGAACGTCCATCGAACGCCGAGCGCATCAACCAGTACGTCGAGGACCTTGATGTTACGATCAAGGACATTCGGCGGTCGATCTTCGAGCTGCGTGCCAGCGGCGCGTCCAAGCGAAGCCGACTGCACGCCGCGATCGACCGGATCGCCGAGGACGTGCGTCCGGCCCTCGGCTTCACGCCGACCGTCCGCTACTCCGGACCGCTCGAAACCGTGATCGGTGACGATCTCGCCGACCAGGTGATCGCTGTCGCCCGGGAGTCGTTGACCAATGCGGCGCGGCATTCGCAGGCCGGGACCGTCGAGCTCCGTATCGGCGTGGCCGGCGAGTCGGTGGTCGTCGACGTGATCGACGACGGTGTCGGCATAGGTCCCGGCGGCCGGCGCAGCGGGTTGGACAACCTCCGGACCCGGGCYGAGCAGCTCGGCGGATCTTTCACCCTCACCACACCGGCAGGCGGGGGCACCCACCTGCACTGGGCTGCGCCCCTGTGACACTGGGCCGCGCCCCTGTGACACTGGGCTGCGCCCCTGTGACACTGGGCTGCGCCCCTGTGACACTGGGCCGCGCCCCTGCGCGGGGAGACCGTTGGTCCGCTGAGGGGGGACGATCGGCCCATGTGACCAGGCGGCAGCCGCGGGATGGTTGACTCATGAACCTTCCCGTGAATCTCCCCGCCCTTCGCCTGTCCCGCTCGATGCCAGCTCCGGCGTCAGCCGCGGAGAACGGCACAGCGGCTGCGGGCACGCACCGACCGTACCGGGCGATCGAACCGGGCAGTCGGTCCTGCTGCTGCCCCTCCGAACCGGTGGCGCAGGCGATATTTGTCCCCGGTGACACGCGTTCCCATGAGGTCGAGGTGCTGTTGTGCGCCCATCACCTKCGGTGCAGCGCGTCGACACTGAGGTCGTTGGGCGTCGCCGTCTACGACCGGCAGGGGAACCCGATCGAGGACACGGCCACGCTGTTCGGCCGGGACCGCTGACCCTCGGTTCGGCTGACCCGTCGGGTTCGCGTGAACGACTGAACAATGATCCGTCGTCGCTGATTCCGCCAGGTTGTCAGGTTGTGTCATCAGGTCCCATGGCCTCGCGTCGACGCCAAGGAAGGCGGTGACACATGAAATGGATGACAGCGGATGGTCATCTCATCGAGGAGACGGTCGTCAAGGCCGGTCCCGAGCGTCCGGCACGAGTCCTGCGGGTGACCCGGCAGGAGCGTGCGGTCGGCCAGTATGCGTGCTGGGCCGATCTGATCGTCAATATTGATGTTCGGCGGATGACCGAAGTCGAATGAATGACCTGTTATTGGTGCAGGACTGAGCACGGGTCTGAGATGTCGAGGGCCACTGAGTTCTCCCCGCGAGGCGCCGTTCTGGAGGTCGTCCGTGTGCAACTTTCCGGCTGCAGAATCCTGGGACGAGACCGATCTCGCGGCCTGTGTGATCGGGGGCGTGAGAGAGAACGCCCATCGTCTGGGGGTATTCTGGCGGTCGCATCCCGCGACTCCCGGTTCGAGCGGAGACTGGGTGGAGGTGGTCGATATCGGCGCCGGCCGGCTCGCCATCTGCGTCGGCGACGCGGCCGGACACGGCGAGCAGGCCGCGAGGTTCGCGCGACGGTTTCGGGAGGCGATGCGCCGGCACCTGCTCGCGGGTGAGGAGCCCGAGGCGACCATGCATCGCACGATGAACGATATCGCTGGACCCGGCGATATCGGGGAAATGTTTGCTACCGCTTTTCTCGCCGTCGTCGATGCCCGGTCAGGCCAGGTGGTCTACGTCAACGCCGGGCATCCGCCCGCCCTGCACCTGCCCGGGTCCGCGGCTGGCGGCGGCAGCTGCGCCCGCGAGCCACGGTCGCTCGGTCCGACCGGGCCCATCCTGTCTGACCTTTTCGCCGGAAGCGAGATCTGGTCGTCCCGATCGCTGACCATGGACGTCGGAGACCGCCTACTGCTGTACACCGACGGCATCAGCGAGGCGCGCGACGCGCACGGCACACAGTTCGGGACGGAATCCCTGTCCGCCGGCCGGATCGGAACCGACTCGCCTGACACGTTGCTTGACCGCCTTTTCGCGCAGCTCGCCATCCATGCGCACGGGGTCGACGGGGACGACCGCACGATGGCGATCCTGGCCCGCGATCCACTGGTCGCCCCCGCCGCCGGCTACTCACCGCGCTGTCGGGCCGCGGAGAGGACCCTGGCAGCTGACGGGGCGTCGCGAAGCAGCATTGAGAAGCAGCCTGGTCGGGAGAGACGAGGTCCGTCATGTTCGCGGTACGAATTCACGGGTTCGGCGGTCAGGGYGTGCTGACCATCGCCGAGCTGTTGACCATCGCGGCAGTTACGGAGGGTCGCTACGGACAGGCATCCATGGCCGGCGGGCCGGAACACATCGGCCACCCTACGGTCGCCTGCTGCCGGATCGACGACGATCCATTGCCCGGGTGGGAACCGGTCGTGTTCCCGGATGCGGTCATCGTCCGGGACGCGGCGCTGCTGCACGTCTCCGACGTGTTCCATGGACTCGGGGCGGATGGGTTCATCCTGCTCGACTCGAGCACGCGACCTTGACGATTTCGGGCTGCCCAGGCTCACCCGGTACCGGCCCGAGCGGACGATCAGCATGCCCGCCAGCGAGATCGCCCAGCGTGAGCTGGGGCATCCGCTACCGAACACGGCTCTGCTCGGTGGCTTTGCCGCGTTGACCGGAATCGTTTCGATCATCGCGGTCGAGACGGCCATCCGGGAGCGGTTCGCCGGTCGGCTCGCGGACGACGGCATCGAGGCGGCTCGGGACGCCTTTG
This sequence comes from Frankia sp. KB5, assembly GCF_002099325.1. NCBI lineage: Bacteria > Bacillati > Actinomycetota > Actinomycetes > Frankiales > Frankiaceae > Frankia > Frankia sp. KB5. The sequence continues at coordinate 6,014 of NZ_MRUJ01000240.1, forward strand.
CGTTCGTCCGCTACACCGAGCGGCGCAGGGCCGGGCTTCTGCCGGTAGCCCAGGCCCAGGAATGAGCCTGGGAGCCGGCAGGCCGGCGGCGGAGGTCCAGGTCAGCCGACCTGTGACCTGCTCGACCGTGCGCAGGCCGCGGCCGACGATGGCGGTCTTCTCCACCGGGAAACCAAGGTCGGAAAGTTGGTCGACGGCCCTCTCGGCCTCGCTGTAGGTGTCGAAGGTGGCCACCACCTGCTGCGGCTCGCCTACCCGGTCCACCGGGGTCCCGCCCGGAGCATCATCGAAGCGCGGGTTCCCGCGGTGGAGAAGACCCATCCGAGGCGGAGGCGACCCGGGGCCGAAAGGTGATCCGGGGCCGAAAGGTGATCCGGGGCCGAAAGGTGATCCGGGGCCGAAAGGTGATCCGAGGTCAGAAGATGATGGTGTGTCCTTCGCGGGATGCGTCGGTGGCGGTGTAGGCGACGCCGTCGACTTTCAGACCGTCCTGATCAAGCAGGGTGATGATGCCGCCCCGGTTGCCCAGCCCGACCGGGGGTGCGAGCGGGATCCGCACGGTGTCCCCGGCTGGCAGGTTGGTGGGCGGAAGGGGGAAACGGTGCCGACCGCTGTCGATGATCGTCCAACCGGTGAGGTCGACGGGCCCTGGGGTGGTGTTGAGCAGGGTGACGGACTCGGCTTCCGGTGCCGGTCCGATGGGGTTGACCAGGGCGGCGACGATGCGCAGGCGCCGGTCGGGTTCCCCGGGGGCTGGTTGGCCGCCCGGTCCGGCCGATGGAACGGCGCGCAGGGTGTGGCCGGTCGTGTCGTCGGTGTGCCAGGCCTGGCTCTGGAAGGCCAGGAACAGTGCTGTCCAGCGGCCCGCGGTGGGGAAGTGGAAGAGCAGGGCACCGTCCTGCCAGCTGCCGTCGTCGGCGATGAAGCGACCGCTGTTGCCCTGGTTCATGTGGACGTCATGCACGCCGTTGCCGGGTACGAAGCCAAAGATCTTGTCTGGTTTCGTGGGCTCGGGCCCCCATCGCTGGCCGAAGGCGTAAATGTGGCTGGTCGGATCGGCGGTCGCACGCTGGACGTGGTGGTCGAGGCGGTCGGCGAGGTCGTTGTCCGGGCCGGGGCGGTCGGGGGGGAGCGCGTGCAGCCCGGTGCGATCGAACAGGTTGCCCCGGACGAAGTCCAGGGCGAGACCGCCGGGCCTGGACTTCAGGGGGGTGAACCCGTCGGGCAGGTCAACGAGGCGGTCGAGGATCGGATGGTGGAACTCCTCGACCGCGATGTACAGCAGTTCGGACGGGGGCTGGGCGGACAGAACGTTTACGGCGACTCGGAAAGAGCCACCACCCTCGACGTGTATCTGGTAGTGCGGGCTGTCGTGCCCGCCCTCCCTGCGCCGGTCGAGTAGCCGGCCTTTCAAGACGCCGTAGCCTGCCAGCGGCATAACATTTCCCCGATTTCCGCGGCGATGAAAAGATCCGGCTGAACGATATCATTCCCGTCTGGCCAGGCGGGTGCGGCGGGGGGAGCTCACCTATCGGTTGGTCTGCGGTCACCCAACGGTGATGCGGGCCGCCTGCGGGCCGGCGGCCGACCCCCATCATGGAGGGACGGTCATGAAAAGGCGGTGATTCATGGTCGGCGTGGCGCCCGGGCGGTTACCGCCGGAGTGTCTCCAGGCGGGATACAAGGTCCGTAGGCGGCGGCATGTCGCGCATTTCCCGGCGTGTCTCGCCTACGGCGAGATCAGGGTCGGCGACGATCTCATCCCGGCCGACCTACGGGCCAGGCCGCTCGCCGCTCCCGGCTGAGGGCGAGGGTCGCCGCGTGCAGCCCGGCCATGCCGTGTACCCCGGCGCCGGGAGGGGTGGCGGCGGAACACAGGTAGACGCTGGGCAGCGGCGTCGCCCAGGGGCGTGGCGAGAGCACCGGCCGGGCGACCAACTGGCGCAGGTCGGCGGTGCCACCGCCGATGTCGCCGCCGATCTCGTTGGCGTTGTGCGCCTCCAGCGCCGTCGGTCCCATCACGTGGCGGGCGAGCACCCGGTCGCGGAATCCGGGGGCGAAGCGTTCGACCTGGGACTCGAGCGCGTCGGTCATGTCGACGCTGGAGCCCAGTGGGACATGGCAGTAGGCCCACCCGGTGTGCCGGCCGGCCGGGGCGCGGCTCGGGTCGGCGGCGCACGCCTGAACGAACAGTACGAACGGCCGGTCTGGATGGTGGCCGCGGGCGACGGCCCGCTCGGCCGCGGCGATCTCGGCGAGCGTGCCGCCCAGGTGCACGGTCGCCGCCCCGGCGACCGCCGGATCGCGCCAGGGCACCGGTCCGTCGAGCGCCCAGTCAATCTTGAAAACTCCCGGTCCGTACCGGTATCGGCCGAGCGCGGCGCGGTAGCGGCCGGGCAGCGCGGCGTCGGCGACCGCGAGCACCTGGCGAGGGGTGAGATCGAGCAGCACGGCCCGCGCGGGCGGCAGTTCCGACAGGCTGGTCACCGGGGCGCCGGTGACCAGTTCGCCGCCGAGTTCGCGCAGCCGGGCGACCAGGGCCTCCGCCAGTGATGATGATCCACCGACGGCTACCGGCCAGCCGACCTGGTGCGCGAGCACCCCGAGGAACAGCCCGTAGCCTGCGGTGACCGGGCGATGTAAATCGATCATGGAATGGGCGGCGAGCCCGGCGAACAGCGCTCGCGCCGCCTCACCGCGCAGCGCGGCGCGGGCGAGCGCGGTCGCGGACCACAGCCCGCGCACGCCGAACCGGGCGAGGGTCAGGGGCGCGGCGGGCGGCAGGTCGAACGGTGCCAGCACGCCCTCGGCCAGCCGCGAGCCGTCGGACGCCAGCGGGCCGACCAGCCGGCGCCAGCCGGAATCGACGCCGTCCCGGTCGGCGAGGCCCGCCGCGGTGGCGTCGAGGTCGCGGCGCAGCAGCGCCGCCGGGCCGTCGTCGAGCGGGTGGGCGAGCGGCACCGGCGGATGCGCCCACCGAAGCCCCTCGGTCGGGGTCGGGCCTGCGGTGGGGGTCGGGTCCGCGTAGGACGCCGGGTTCGCGGAGGACGTCGGGTTCGCGGAGGACGTCGGGCCTGTGCCGAAGGCGCGCAGTGCGGGGGAGGCGAGCGCGAGCGGCAGGACGGTTGCGCACACGTCGTGCCGGAAGCCGGACAGCGTCAGCTCTTCTGTTCGCAGCCCACCACCGGGAGTGCCCGCGGCCTCCCGGACGAGTACCCGCCAGCCGGCCTCGGCCAGCGTCAGGGCGGCGGTCAGCCCGTTTGGACCGGCCCCGACGATCACCGCGTCGAAGCTGTCCGTGCTCACGGTGCACCTCTTCCATGCGGATTCCAGGCACGATCGTGCCGCCGCCGGGCATCGAGCCCGAACGTGATGCCCGCCCGAACGTGATGCCCGCCCGAACGTGATGCCCGCCCGTCCGGCCGCGACCCGGGGCCGCCGTCGCGCCGCTGGTCCGAGCCCAGGAGCAGATGCCACAGAAGGTGTCCAGCGTCACGCATAAATGGGGCGTCTGTCACAGAGGGAAACTCGGCTGTGGACTCGCACGTTGAGATCTGTGCATCATTAGTCACTTTCCGTTTCTGCGGGTCCAGGGTGGGCGTCGGATGTGGTCGGACCGCGGTGTCCGACGGGCGCCGGCAAACCGTCGCCAATGGTCACACTTCGGGGCCGATCTCCGACGAGACACCCGTCCCGCCGCATCGAACTCGAGGAGGATGCCATGACCGCTTCGGTTTCCCCGCCGTCACCGTCCCGGCACAGCCATTCGCCGCCCATGTCCGGGTCCACCGCCAAGAACGTGCGCCGGACCCGGGGTGACCACAACCCCCTGCGCCCCGATCTCCAGGCCTCCCTGGTCGTGTTCGTCGTGGCGTTGCCCCTGTCGCTGGGCATCGCCGTCGCCTCGGGGGCGCCGGTCGCAGCGGGTCTCCTCGCCGCGGTGATCGGCGGCGTCGTCGCCGGCGCCCTCGGCGGTGCGCCGTTGCAGGTGAGCGGGCCGGCCGCCGGGCTGACCGTCATCGTCGCCGACCTCGTCCACACCTACGGGTGGCGCGTTACCTGTCTGATCACCGCAGGGGCCGGGATTCTGCAGATCCTGCTCGGGCTCTGCCGGGTCGCCCGCGCCTCCCTGGCCGTCTCGCCGGCCATCGTCCACGGGATGCTCGGCGGCATCGGGCTGACGATCGTCCTCGGCCAGTTCCACGTGGTGCTGGGCGGACAGGCCGAGAGTCACGCCTGGGAGAACGTCGCGGCAGTGCCCGAGGCGATCATCGATCCGCACGGTTTCGCGACCCTCGTCGGCTTCGTCACCATCGCCACGATCCTGCTCTGGCCCCGGTTGCCGAAGAGGCTGCCGAACGCCGTCCGAGCCATCCCCGCCTATCTCGCGGCGGTCGTGACGGGCACCCTGCTCGCTGCCGTCGCGGGCTTCGACCTGCCCAGGGTCGACCTGCCCTCGTCCCTGTTCGACGCGGTCGCCCTGCCGGGCCTCCCACACGGCGACTGGTCCGGCATCGCGCTGGGCGTCGTCACCGTGGCCATCGTCGCCAGCGTCGAGTCCCTGCTCTCGGCCGTCGCGGTGGACCAGCTTGCCACCACCCGAGGCTGGCGGGGGCCGCGCGTCGACCTCGACCGCGAGCTGCTCGGGCAGGGCTCGGCGAACCTCGTCTCGGGCCTGGCCGGCGGGTTGCCGATCACCGGGGTGATCGTGCGCAGCTCCACCAACGTCGCCTCCGGCGGGCGTACCCGGAAGTCTGCCGTCCTGCACGGCGTCTGGGTGCTGCTGTTCGCCGTGTTCCTGGGCCGCATGGTGGAGTGGGTCCCGCTGTCCGCCCTCGCCGGCCTGCTCGTCGTCGTCGGTGCGCGGCTGGTCAACGTCGCGCATCTGCGCCACGTCCGCCGGCACGGGGAGCTGCCCGTCTACCTGGTGACAATCGTCGGTGTCGTCGCCCTCGACCTCCTGCAGGGCGTCGCCCTGGGTCTGCTCACCGCGCTCGCCCTGGTCCTGCGCCGGGTGCTGTGGTCGAGTGTCCGGCTGGTCCGCACCGGCGAGCTCTGGCAGGTGGAGGTCGAGGGGACGCTGAGCTTCCTGTCCCTGCCCCGCCTCGCGCGGATCCTGGGCCGTATCCCCGCCGGTGCCCCCGTCTCGATCGAACTCATCGTCGACTACCTTGATCACGCCGCCTATGAGCATCTGCGTGGCTGGTGCGCGAACCACGAGGCGTCCGGCGGGACGGTGAGCGTCGACGAGATCGGCCAGGTCTGGTTCCGCCGGCCGGCCGAGGTCGCGGAGCAACGGCGCCGCACCGTCGTCCCGCACCTCCCGCGCTGGTTCGCGCCCTGGTCGCAGTGGCAGGAACTGGAACTCGCCTCGTCATCGTCTGATTCCCCTTCGTCTGATTCCCCTTCGTCGGGATCGCGGTCTTCGGATTCCCAGCCCGCCGGCGTCACTCCGCCGGCGATCCACCCAGTCCAGGGCCCGGACCCGGCGGCGTCGGTGCCGGCGCAGGCCTCCCCCGACCGGACATTCGACCACGTCAGCACGATGCTGTTCGGGGTGAACGAGTTCCACCGGCGGGCCGCCCCGCTCCTGCGGGGCACCTTCGACGCGCTCGCCGGGGGACAGCAGCCCGGCGCCCTGTTCCTCACCTGCGCCGACTCCCGCATTGTTCCCAACATCATCACCAGCAGCGGTCCCGGCGACCTGTTCACGATCCGTAATGTCGGGAACATCGTCCCGGTGGACGACCCCGCCGGATCCGACCCGGACGCGCCCTTGCGGCGCAGTGGTGACCTGTCGGTGACCGCCGCGCTGGACTACGCCGTCGACGTCCTGCGGGTGCCCTCGCTCGTGGTGTGCGGCCACTCCGGCTGTGGCGCCATGCAGGCGTTGCTGTCCGGCACGCTCGACGGCGCACCCGACTCGGCCCTGGCGGGCTGGCTGTCGCACGCCGCCGCCTCGCTTGAGCGGACGCCCCCCGCCGGCACGGAGGATCTGCCCCCGGTGGAAAGGCTGGGCCGCGCCAACGTGGCGCAGCAGTTGGAGAACCTGCGCGCGCATCCGGCCGTGCGCCGTGCCCTGGCACGCGGCACGCTGGAACTCGTCGGCCTGTACTTCGACATCGCCGACGCGCGCATCTGGGTGCTCGAGGAGTCGACCGGCCGGTTCGTCGACCCGATGGACGCGTTGCCGACGGCGGTCATCGGGACCGGCTCGCGTCGCCGGTGGGACGCACCGGTGCGGGTGCCCGCACCCATGGTCGCGGTCGGCGCGGGTCCTGCCGACGAGCAACCGCCGCCCGCCGGCCGGCGGGCCCGGTGGCTCGGCCTGCCGCGGTAGTGCCGCAGCGGTGAAGGGCCGCCGATCGCCCGGGGCCCTGGATCCCAGGATCCGGGATCCAGGGATCCGAGGTGCTGACCCCGCGGATGCACCGATGGTCGGCGACGTCGACCGTTTGATGACGTCGACTGTTTGATGACAGAGAGTTGCCGAGGGTTAGGCGCGGTTTCAAGACCGGAGACCGTTACCAACCCTCGGCGATTCGCCGTCGCGCCAGTTCGCCGTCGCGCCAGTTCGCCGTCGCGCCAGTTCGCCGTCGCGCCAGTTCG
>NZ_MRUJ01000241.1:0-3465 GCF_002099325.1 Frankia sp. KB5
GTCGCGCCAGTTCGCCGTCGCGCCAGTTCGTCCGCGGGGGTCACGAGGCCGGGATGACCCGCTCCGGGTAGTCCAGCCAGGATGTCTGACCGTCGGGGGTGACGGTGAGCCCGAAGCGGGCGCAGGACGGCCGCCCTGCGTTCACCCACCAGTCGTAGGCCATTTCGAGTTCGTCCCACAACCGTCGTGGCCCATACTGGGTGACCTCGTGCCCGTCCGACTGCCCGTCCGACCCGGCGGTCAGTGACGCCCACGAATGTGACGCCGCGTGGGACAGCAGAAGTGTTCTCGCCGGGCCGCCTTCCTCGATCTGCCCGGTGGTGCAGCCGGGCAGCCACAGGCCGACCGCGAATCCGGCCGCGGCGTCCGCGAAGGGCTCATCCAGATACCGGCAGGTTGTTCTGACGTCGGCGTCGTCCTCGCCGAGCCACCAGACGGGTCTGTCGGCCCGTTGGCCGCGCAGCCGCATGAAACCCGCATCATCATGAAAATGGCCCGAGGCGGTGCCGTCCGCGACGGTCAATGACAGCAGCGCCCCACCGAACTCGCTCGTGAACGGCAGCACGATCCGCCCGCCCGGCCGGGTCTGCGTGATCCAGGGGTAGGGAACGGTAACCACCGACGCCGTGGCGATGATCCGGTCGTAGGGAGCCCGATCGGGAAACCCCGCCGCGCCGTCCCCGACGACCACCGTCACCGGACGGCCGATTCTGGCGAGGACCGCGCGGGCGTGCCCCGCGATTCCCGGATCGATCTCGATGGTGGTGACCTGGCCGGTCGGGGTCCGCTCGGCGAGCAGCGCCGCGTTATAGCCGGTCCCGGTACCGATCTCGAGGACGTTCATCCCGTCCCGCACATCGAGGAGGTCGAGCATCCGGGCCATGACCCACGGCGCGCTGCTGGAACTGGTCGGTATGACGCCCCTACCGTCGTACCTGCCCGTCCCGTCGTCGACCTGCGTCGTGATCCCGTCGTCGCCGCGGCACAGCTCCGACCACCGCTGTGGATCATCCTGGCGCCGGAGCGGGACCAGGAAGAACCCGTCCTCGTCCCGGACCCAGATCTCATCCGGGATGAAATCCTCGCGGTTCACCCGGCGGACGCTCACGCCTTCCCTGAGCCCTTGCACACGCCGCAGGAGACGGTCTCGTTCTTGCCGTCGCTGGTCACGGTGATCTTCCCGCTGCCGTTGCAGGTCGGGCAGGCTACCGGTTTCGCGTGCTTACCCACCCGACCGCCTCTCACCCGGGGTCATCTAGCCACCTGGGGCCACCTGGGGGTTCGGACCCACGGCCATGATTCCATCCGGACGGTGCCGCGCGTCAAGGGGCCGCGGCAGCCTCGTGGCCGGGCCGGGAAACCGGTCGAACCTGACGATTCTGATGCGATTTTCACTCGACCTCCAAGCGAGCGGTGGGTGATGACGCCGCTGCGTTCGGGCGGGTCGCCCACGATGCTGTAGTCGGGCAGAACGGTCACCCCGAGCCCCTGGGCGACCATGAGCTTTCCCATCCGCGCGCCGGCGCCGATGGACGCCGGACCCGGCGGATCTCGCTAAAGCGGGYGGCAGACGTGTGTCAAGGTCCAGTCGGTTCCGGTTCCGGTTCCGGTTCCGGCCGCGGTCCTGGTCGCGGTCGCGGCACTCTCCGTTTTCGGCTGCGTGCCGGTCGTGCCGTCATGACCGCCCGCGCCGATCCGATGGTGCAGGAGGGTCGCCGTCAACGGGGCGACGTCGATCCGCCAGAACATCTCGACCGGGCAGCGCAGGGCGGCCACGAGCACGCCCCGGATGACCGCCGGATGGGTCACCGCGATGATGTGGCTCGGTTCGGTGCTTCGCCGGACCAGCCAGTTCTCGACGCGGCTGAGCAAGCTCAGTAGGGATTCGCCGCCCGGCGGGGCCACCGCCGGATCGCTGTGCCACCGGCGCAGCTCGTCCGGGGGAATCTCGTCCAGGCTGCGCCCCCGCCAGGCCCCGACGTCCAGGTCGCGCAGGGCCGGATCCACCTCGGGGACGACGGGTAGGCCCGGGGCCCGCGGGATGGTGACGTCACCCTTGCGGGCACCGAGGCCCAGGGCGGCGGCGGTCTGACAGGCCCGCGCGGATCCGTCGCAGAGCACCCGTCCCGTCGCGGGAAGCGCGCCAGCCGCTACCGCCTCGGCGGCGCCGGCGGCTCGGTGCAGCCCGTCGGCGTCGAGAGGCTCGTCGATAGGGAACCGGGCGGCCCGCAGGGCCACGGTCGGCGCGCAACTAACCAGGGCCAGCCGCACCGGCGGCACCGATCGCACCGATCGCGCTGGTGGGGGCCGCGGTACGTCGGAACGCGCGTTCGGTCAACGTGCCGAACAGCAGGCCGATGGCCGCCCAGACGGTCGCCTGGATGGCGAGCGAGGCGATCCGGAACCGCCACAGCACGTCGGCCGGGAAGCCCTCCGGCGTCTCGTGCACGTGGGGCAGAACGGCGTAGACGACGCCCAGGACCACCAGCCCGCCGACGGCGGCGGCGATCGTCGCGTTCCAGCCGCCGAGCCGGCCGGTGAGCCGCCGCGCGGCCACACCCGTCCCGACCACGACGATCACCGAGATCAGGATCATGAGGAAGTACAGGACGGTCCGCCGGCCGATCGTGTCGGGATTGCCGATCGCGGGGGGATTCGCCGGGTACTTCAAATCGGGCAGGAGGTAGACCGCGGTGAACCCGGCGAGGGCGACCAGGGCGGCCGTCCCGCGGGGCCCGAGGGTGCCCAGGCGGCCCTGCACGCACGCGTACGCCAGGGCGAACATGCCGCCGATGGCGACGGAGAAGAGCAGCAGACCGGTGAACAGACCGAGCGTCGACTGCACGGTCCGGGACACCGGCTCGGACTCCTCGTGCGCGTGAGCGGCGAGACCCACCGCCTCGTGCGCATGAGTGGAACTCTCGCCCGCCGACTCGAAGGTGATCGCGTGACCGATCTGGCTCTCGCCGAGGGTCTTCGCGACGATGAAGGCGAGCACGGCGGCGACCAGACCGACGAGCATGCCACGGATCAACAGTGTTCGTGCCACAGCGTCTCCTCGCTGGAACAGATCGGGAGGAGGCGTTAGTGGCAGGGGAAGCCGAGCAGGTGGCGGGCGTCGTGCACGAACTCGTGGACGTAGTTCCCGCCGAAGATTGACAGCGCGCCCTGCTCGGCGCCGACGAAGTACAGCCCGAGCAGCGCCAGCAGCCCGCCGAAGAGCAGGAAGGGCACCAGCTCACGCATCGGGATGGTCGGCAGGGCCGGCAGGGCCGGCTGGGYGAGCGGTGCGGGGGAGACGGCGGGGTGCGCCATGAGGAGAACCTCCACTGGAATCACGCGTTCCACGGGTAGGACGGGTTCGGGCAATGGGTCTGACTTCCGAGACCGTCCAGGACGGACGGGCCGATCACAGTGGCGCGACCATGCCGGAATCACACCGGCTTCCATCACACGAACATGTAG
>NZ_MRUJ01000242.1:0-16173 GCF_002099325.1 Frankia sp. KB5
GGCAGGACGAGGCCGGTGGCGGGGTCGTGGGCGAGGGTGCCGCCGCCGAGGGCTTCGACGTGCTCGATCCGGGTGCGGTCCCAGAGCGGCTGTTCGGGGTGGGTGAGGCCGTCACAGGTGCCGACGATCTCGGCTTCGGAGAACGCGCCGATGAACATGGGGATGTAGCCCTGGCGGACCTGGTTGTCCTTGCAGAACGCGGCTAGGGCTTCGAAGAAGTCCTCGCCGTGTTCGAAGGTGACGCCGAAGGTCCGGCCGGGGGTCAGTTCGCTGGYGCGCATGTGCTGGTCCCTACTGCGAGGCGGGGGATGGGTGGGATTGGGTCAGGCTCCGRCTGTGGCGAAGGCGTCGGCGATCTCCTCGCTGTTCCGCCCCTGGGCGAGCAGGACGTGCAGGAGCAGCCGTGCCTTGTACGGGTCCAGGTTCCTGGCGTTGATCAGGCCTCGGGAGAGCAGGTCCTTCTCGGATCCGGGGAAGCTGTAGGTCTGCTGAAGGACGGGGCCGTTGCCGATGCGCGTTGTGAGGATCACTGGCATTGTGGCTGCGGTCTTCTCCAGGACGGTTACGAATGCCTGGGGGACGTGTCCGACACCGAAGGCGGCCACGACGAGCCCGTCGCAGTGTTCCGCCATGCTCGCCACGAGAGTTCCGTCGTCGCCGAGGGTCACGGTGTACAGGCCGACGCGCGTGGAGGTGGCGTCGAGCGGTCCGGGCACGACGGTGCGGGCGGGTAGTGGGCCGTGTATCCGGGCTCGCCCTTCGTAGAGGTGTCCGATCGGGCCGGTGCTGGGTGAGGTGAAGGCGGCCGGGCTGGTGCTGTGCGTCTTGCGGACGGTGCGGGCAGCGTGAATCTCGTCGCCGAGGACTACCACGACTCCGGCGCCGCGCAGCTCCGGGCTGGCTGCGGTGATGACGGCCGCGTAGAGGTTCGCGGGGCCGTCGGCTCCCGGAAGAGTGGGGTTGCGCATCGCACCGGTGACGACGATGGGCTGGTCGCGGTCGTGGAGGAGGWCCAGGAGGTACGCGGTCTCCTCGATCGTGTCGGTGCCCTGGGTGACGACCGCGCCGTCGCCGCCGTCGTCCACAGCCTTCTTGATGGCTGTGGACAGCGCGGCTAGGTCCTCGAAGGTGAGGGACGCTCCGGGCATGCGGCGAAAGTCGTGGACCTGCAGGTCGATCCCGGTCGTTGAGAGCGCGGGAACGGCAGCGAGCAGGTCATGCGGGGACAAGGCCGGTATCACGCCGCCCGTAACTGGGTCGGTGGTCATGGCGATGGTGCCACCGAGCGAGAAGATCGCAACTGTCTTGTCAGCCACTGTCGCTGTCCCACTTTCCAGCCGTGCCGTGCGCCGCCGGGCCGGCTGCACGGCACGCGGGCAGGCTACCGGTTTTGGGCTGTGAACTGGCGGGCGACGAATCCGCAGGCGGTTTCCAGCCCTGCGAGTCCGAGCAGGCGGCTTCGCGGCTGGGCGAGCGGGGAGGTGCCGGCTGTGGCGAGTTGGCCGCAGCGCCGTGCCAGCCAGTTCAGGTCCAGGCCGAGGTAGTCGGCCGTGGCGGCGAGCCGGTCTCGCGTCTGGTCGGCTGCGGTGACGGAGTGTGCGCCTGCGTGGCCGACCGCGTCCGCGAAGGTACGCAGGTGGGCGGCGCGGCTGGTCTGGGCGAGTTTGGAGACGCCCTCGGCACGGACCCAGCTGGCGATGACCGCGCGCTGCCGGGGCAGGAGGACGAAGCCCTCGGTGTCTGCGTATCCGGGGTCCACCGTGATCAAGGTCCTGATGCCGAGGGACTCCATCAGGGCGATGGCCAGGAAGAGCAGGACGCGCTCATAGGCAGGGGAGGCCGTGACGGAGGCTTCGGGGATGCAGAAGGCCCGTCTGCTGTCCGTGCTGTCGCCCGGGTGCGAGGGGGCGGTCCGGCGTAGGTAGTCCAGCTTGTGGTTGAAGAACAGCCAGGTCGCGGCCTCCTCGCCGGTTCGCTCCCGGGTCCAGAAGAGGGGAGCGTCGCCGAGAGWGGACTGGCGGTCGAGGATGTAACGGGCGGCTGCCTGTGAGCCGATCAGCATGAGCGACCCGGGGGTCAGCTCCTGGTGACGCAGGGCCTCCGCGACCGGGTCGAGGTCTGCGTTGTCAACGAGCGGCAGGACAGCGTGCAGGCTTTGGTCGTCGCCGAGCAAGGCGGCGTCGAACCCCGCGACTGCCCACAGGATGCCGTAGGTGAGGTCGTCGAGCTCGTACGCGGCGGGGATGCGCAGACGGGAGTCCGCGCTGTCGGCGCTGGCTGAAGCCCGCGCTCCGTGGCGGGCGTCGATGGCGAAGTACCTGGTGGCGCCGTCGATGGTGCGTGATCCCACGACGAGAGCCCGAGTCGGTATCCGGGTCCAGGTGCTGAGTTCGGGGCTAYGGCCGAGGTGGAGTTCGCTTCCCCGGAAGGAGTCGGCGGGCAGGGTGAGCGTGGGCAGCAGGGTGGTGGCGATGCTCTGTCCTGCGGGCAGGAGCAGGTGATGCCGTCCCGTCGGCAACGCGCCGATCGGTGAGGGGGTGACGCTTGCCTGCGTGGGCGAAAGGGTGGCCTGCGCGGGCAGCGGTCCCGCTAACTGCTCTGGGAAGCCGAGGATCTGAGCCCACTGGAGGAGCTTTCGCCGGTCCTTGACCACCCGCTCCCCGCGCTCCAGGCGACTGATCTCCGACTGGTCGCTGCTGACCAGCCGGGCGAACGCGGTCTGCGACAGCCCGGTGTGGTGACGGACCAAGCGGCATACGGTCCCCAGCTCCCAGGCCATCACAGCCTGGCGGACCTGCGGGTCCTMCCAGAAGCCGGGGTCAAGCTTCAGGCCGCGCTGGCAGGTGCCGCACCGCGCGCCGGCGTTGTAACGACTCAGCGGGTTCCCGCAGGACGCGCATCGTCGCTGCTGGTTGCTGTCCACCCCCGCATCCTTCCGCATGGTGACGTTCATGATCCGGTGCGTGTTGACACTGCCATAAACGCCCATAACCGGGGAGCGAGTCCACCGCGATGGTGAAGTAAGCGGTCGGCACCGTCCTCCCGCTTCCGCGCGCAGAGGCGAGCGACTGCTTTGGTCAGGAAGGACTCCCAGGTGAACAYATGGACAGGCCCCGATCGGGGCGGAGGAGCCCCCCCGCTGCGGGCAGCGTGGCAGATCCTCGCCGACGGCCTCATCGTCCAACGGCTACATCTGCACATCGAGGAGTGGCGCGAGGTCGTCGAGAAGCCCGGGAATCTCCCGGACATCAGTGGTGCACCCGTCGCTCCCCTCGGACAGCGCCCGCCCCACACTCCGTGCCCCGAAGCGCAGGTTCTGCTGGATCGGGCCGGTCTGACGTACTGGTGGACGCTTCCGCAACTCCACGGCCTGGACAGGGCATCAGATGCCGGAGTGACTCAGCACGGTTCGGCGCAGGCCGTACAACGCCTGATCACGCACAGCCCGGTCACCCCGTGGACCGAAGCCGTCATCGCCGCCTGTGAGGCCAGTGCCTGGTGGGTGGGCTTCTTCGCAGTGATCCGCCACCGCGGTGTCCGGCATCTGTCCCTGGAGCCGAATCCCGCTCCCATCCACGCCCAGGTCCTCGCCGGCGCAGCCGGTGCGGTCGCCTATGGCGCATCGACACGGGTACTCGCGACGCAGTTGCACGGCTCGGACGACGCTGCGACACGCCGGGCGTACTGCGAGGTCATCACGGCAGGCATCGAGGTGGAGCGCACRCTGCCTACCCTCCTGGACGAGCTTGGCGAGCTCCGACTGGTGGACCTGGTGTCCACCACCGTCCCGTGGCGGGGCCAGTTCTCCAAGTACGCGGGCGGCACCGGAGCGGGGCAGGTCGAATGATGCAGCGCTATCCCTTCATCGCCATCGAGGGCCTGGACGGCACCGGTAAGACGACACTCCGCAAGGGTCTGTTCCGGCTGTGGCAGGGCCTGTACGAGATCACGCCGCTGTGCGTGCTGACCACGAACTTCCTGGCGCCAGATCGCGCTGGAGAGATCGTCAGCGGCAAGTACCAGCCCTCCGCGCAGAACAGCGCGGCTTATCTCGCCGCGATCATCGCTGACAAGAACAGCACGCTCGACCGGCTCGTCCGACCCCAGAGACCGGCGCGGCCGGTGATTACGGACCGCTGGCTGCTGAGCGAGTTGGCGTTCTTCGCCGTCAAGCACGGCGCGAAGGCCGCTGAGACCTACAAGGCGCTCGCCAGCGGGATCAAGGAGGGCCCCGACGTGACCCTTGTCCTGGAGCTGCCGACGGCGGACTCGATGCGCAGGGCCAAGGGCCGGTCGGGCGACGCGGTACGTGCCGACTGGGATGTCCACCATGTCCAGACCGCCGTCCAGGAGGTCTACGCCGAGGTCACCAACTCTCCGGAGTCGTTCCCACTGCTGGGCACCGTCGTACGGCTGGACGCCGGCCTCCCGGCCGCCGAGGTGCTCGGAGCGGCCTGGAACGCCCTCGAACATCTGGGGCTGATGCCCGACTTCACCGTCACCGACAGGGAGAACCATTGATGCCCATAGCCAACGCGGCGGCCGGCTTCCGGCAGTCGCTCACCGTTCCGTCGTCACTCCGCCCGATGCTCGCGGCGGGGGCCGTCAACGCGATGGCCGCCCGCCTTGCCGCAGAGGAGGGATTCGACGCCCTATGGGTGAGCGGGCTGGAGGTGTCCGCCGCCCTGGGACTCCCGGACGCCAACGTGCTGGGTGTGCGCGACCTGGGCGACGTGGTGACCGCCCTCGGACGGGTTACCGAGCATCCCGTGATCGTCGATGTGGACAACGCGGGCGGAGCGCTCGACACCGCCGCGCGCTTCGCCGCCGACATGGCCAGAGCCGGTGCGGCGGCGATCTGCCTGGAAGACAGCAGCTACCCCAAGTGCAACAGCTTCGCCGTGCACGCTGCCCAGGGCCTGGCGGATACCGAACTGGTGGCCCGGCAGATCGAGCGCATCCGCAAGACAGTCGGGAATGATCTGGTCGTGATCGCCCGCACTGAATCCCTGATCACCGGGAGCGGGATGGAGGCGGCCCTCGCCCGGTCCGCCCGCTTCGTGGAGGCCGGGGCGGAAGCGATCCTGATTCACTCCAAGGACCCAACCGGCCACGAAGCCCTCCGGGCCGCACGCCAGTGGGGCAAGGCCGTCCCGCTGGTGACGGTGCCCACCGCCTTCCCGCAGCTCACCGCCGACGAACTCGGCCAGGCCGGCTTCCGGCTGTGCATCTACGCCAACCAGTTCAGCCGCGCCGCGCTGGCTGGGATGCGGGCCGCCGCCCGCCAGTTCACCCGCGAGGGCACCTTCCGCACCGGCCCGGACGCACCGCTGGCCGAGGTCGGCGAACTGCTCCGGGTCGGCGAACCCGACGCCCTGTCCTGCATCTGAACCCTCGCTACCCACGTTCTTCCGAGGCACCCACGACGGCAAAGGGGGAGATCATCCGTGTCACTGCCCAGGGTCAGCGTGTCGGTGAAGGCTGCAGTCCTCCACGACGACAAGGTCCTCCTGCTCTCCTACGAAGACCACTCCGGCTTCCACTACAACCTGCCCGGTGGCAAGGCCCAAGAAGGCGAGGGCTTGCGCGAGGCGGTCCACCGCAAGGTCGAGCAGGAGACCGGCCTCGACGTAGCCGTCGGCCGGCTGCTGCTGGTCACCGAATACGTCCCGGCCGCGTGGAACAACGAGTTCGGCGCCGTCCAGAAGACGCAGCACACCTTCCTGGCCCGGCCGCTCGGGGACACCGCTCCGCGCTTCCCCGAGCCGCCCGACCCCATCCAGATCGGCTTCGAGTGGACGCCCCTGGAGAAGCTCGGCGAGGTCTACCTGCTGCCCCGGATCAACGCCCCGCTGCTCGCCGCACTGCACGGCACCCTCCGCGATCCCTTCATCGACAAGTGGTGACAGGCAATGGATGAGATCCGGGAATGGCTCCTCAAGGAGCACGCAGGCACGGTCTGTGCCGACCGACTGCGCGTGATCATCGACGAACTGCACGACCTCCACCAGCGCGGCCTGCCTGGCGCCGTCGTCGAACTCGGCTGCTACCGAGGCGCCATGGCCCTATGGATGCGCTGCGTCCTCGACTCGATCGGCGAGTTCGAGCGCGAGATCCACGTCTTCGACTCGTTCGCCGGGATGCCGGCCCCAGGCGACCAGGACTCCGACCACCTGGCCGAGGGCGAGCTCCGCTCCAGCCCCTCGGACGTCCTGGACACCCACGCCCGTTGGGACAGGAAACCGCCCACCATCCACGCCGGCTGGTTCGACCACACCCTGCCCATCGGACTGCCCGGCACGATCGCCCTCGCCTATCTGGACGGTGACTTCTACGCCTCCACCCTCACCGGACTGCGCCACTGCGTCCCCAACCTGACCCCCGGAGCGGCACTCCTCATCGACGATTACGCCGACACCGTCGCGACCCCCCGAGCCTGGGACGGCCTGCCCGGCGTCAAGCGCGCCTCCGACGCCTACTTCGGCCAACCTTCGCCGGTCGAGGCCCTGATCGGCGACGGGGACCTCGCCTTCGGGCGATACATAGTGCCTTCGGCCCGGAGCGAGGCCGCATGACAAGCACCGTGCTCTTCCTCAAAGGTTCAGCGGACCACGACCACCTCCAGAGCGCCGCACCCGGAGTGGAGATCGTGGAAGTCGGCAGCATCGACTCGCTGCCGCAGACCGCCGCCCGTGCCACCGTGATTGTCCTGCGCTCCGGCGTCCACCTCGGCGAGCAGCAACTCACCCAGCTGCCTTCCCTGCGGCACGTCGTACGGGCCGGCTCGGGCACCGACAACATCGACCTCGCCGCGCTCACCCGTCGCGGCATCACCCTGCACCGTAATCCGCAGGCCAGCGCCGCAGCCGTCGCCGAATGGGCTCTGACCGCAGCCCTGTGCCTGGCCCGGCGTATTCCGCTCGGCCACAGCGCCCTGGCCCTGGGCTTGCACACGAAGACTGYGTGCATGGGGACCCCTCTCTCGGAACTGAACATCGCCGTGTGGGGAGCAGGGCCCGTTGGTCAGGCCGTCTGGCAGTTGCTCACCCCGTTCGCGCGGCGAGTCACCTTCGCCCGCTGGCCCTCCACCCTGCCGGAGCTGCCACAGCAGTCCGCACGTGCGCTGATCGAACAGGCCGCGGTCCATGTCGTCGCGCTCCCGCTGCGTTCCGAGACACGTCAGCTGTTCGGGGAAGCGTTCCTCGCGCAGGTTGCCAAACACAGTCCACTCCTGATCTGCGCCGGCCGGGTCGAGACGCTCGACCTGGCGGCCTGCCTGCGTGCCGTCGAGGAACAGCGCTTGGGTGGGCTCGCCCTGGATGCCGTCGAACCGGAGCACATTCCCCTCCTGCGAGCGGTGAGCGAACCGCTCAACCTGCTGACCACACCCCACATCGGGGCACAGCGCCGGGACGTTCGAAGCGAGCTCGATGCCTGGGTAGGCGAGCTGCTCACCCGGCTCACCCGCGATGAGGCGGATGCCTCCACGGCTCCGGGAGGGCAGCGGTGAACGAGTCCGCGCGCCACAGACTGCGGATCGCCGGCCAGGTCGCCGGTGAACTGCTGACTGTTCACAAGGACGCGGAGGTCTGGATCGAAGGGGCCTTGGCCTGTGGGTTCGCTCACGCTGCCAGTGACGTCGACCTGCGCCTCGTCGGCGAGGGACCGGAGCTGCCGAAATCCGGCTCGTGGCTCGTGGACGGCGTACGGATCGACCTGCAGGTCTCCGCTCCGCAGGAGATGGAGCACCTGCGCGCGCTGCTGGGCCGATTCGATATATGGCAGGACGACCTGGCGCTGTTCCGGCGGGTGCGACGGCGACTGCCGGAGCTGACCTGCCT
Source organism: Frankia sp. KB5 (assembly GCF_002099325.1). Taxonomy (NCBI): domain Bacteria; kingdom Bacillati; phylum Actinomycetota; class Actinomycetes; order Frankiales; family Frankiaceae; genus Frankia; species Frankia sp. KB5. Next base: position 7,842 of record NZ_MRUJ01000242.1, read on the forward strand.
GCGGACCGCGCTGTCCTTCGACGACGGGCAGTGGAGTCCCGTGCTCGATGCGGCCGAGGCCGGCCGGTACCGAGAGTGGGCTGTGGCCGACCGCGCCGAAGTAGTGGCCAGCCTTACCGAGGACATGATCGGCCTGATCGAAGACGGTCTGTACGCATCTGCGGAGCTGGTCTGGCAGCGCCTGGCCGTGATGCTGGCCTCGGCCGAGTGCGCCGCCGCCGGACACCCGTTGCTCGGAGAGAAATGGCTGCCGCTGCTGACCGTCCAGCCCTGGAGCTCGGTGTCGAGGCCGGCGAACTGGCAGGACAAGAACTGGCAGTGGTTCCGTCCCGTCCAGCACGGGCTGGCCCGAGCGCTCCTCTCCTGTCATCCCGTCACCGGGGCCCAGAACGCCACACCGGTTCCGCCCACAGACGGAGGTGGATGGCTGCCGCAGTTCTACAGCGACGGCTGGTTCCTGCGGCGCGGTGACCAGCGTATTCCCGTCACCGGCGACGCCCTGAGCGACTGGACGCATCAACTGGGCTCGGCCACCGGATAGCCCACCCACCCGCTTCACCCTCGCTCGGGAGGCATGCGATGTCCACCGCTCCACCCCTGCGCGACACCCACGCCATCTACGCCCCACTCGACCCGGACGACGAGGGCTCCGCCGTATCGGTGATCCTCAAGCTGCGCGGCGAGACCTGCGACATCGACTGTCTGTACTGCTTCGAGAAACGCAAACAGTCCCCCGGCGGGCGACGGATTACCGCCGACCAGGTCCACTCACTCAGCCGACTGTTCGCCGGACGGCCGCTGGYCGTCGAGTTGCATGGCGGCGAGCCGCTCACCGCCGGCCGGGACGAGATCACGGCCGTCCTCGACGCTCTCGCCGAGAACCCCGACGTCGTGCGGATGAGCATGCAGACCAACGGCCTGCTGCTCGACGACGCCTGGCTCGACCTCTTTGACGCGCGCTGCCCGAGCTTGGAGATCGGCCTGTCCCTCGACGGCGACGCACTCGGCAACAGTTGGYGCGTGGGCTACGACGGCAAGCCCGTCTATCCACGAGTCGTCGAAACGCTGCGGCTCTTGGAGCGACGTGGTCGGAGCGTCGGCGTGATTTGCGCGGTCACTCCTCACGTTCTGGGCCGAGCCGCCGAAGTCATCGACCATCTCTCCTCGTTCGCCGCCGTAACCGCGATCAGCATCGTGCCCTGCTTCGACGGCACCGTCAGCGCCCCGACCAGCGTGTCCGGACGACGCAGCCCCGAGAGCCGACGGCAACAAGCCGCAGCCCTCGGCCCCGGCGGGCCGGCCTGGGCGATCACACCGGACCAGTTCGCCACCTTCGTCCTCGCCGCCGCGATCCGCTGGATCGACACAGGCTGGTTCAAGCGCGTCAAGCTGGACCCGGTCGTCTCCGTCATCCGTCGGCTGCGCGGCCTTCGCTCGGGCTCCTGCCACTTCGACGATCTTAAATGCGACCACGTCTTCACCCTCTACCCGGACGACCGCTTCGGCAGTTGCGACGAGCTGCCCTGGCCGCAGGCCCAACTGGCTCCACTGACGACCATCGCCTCCCAGCAGTCCGTACGGGAGGCACACGAGAATTCAGACCTGCTGCTCAGCGGGCGCTCCCTGATCCGCTCATGCACCACCTGCGACTACCGCGCCAGCTGTGGTGGCGGCTGCCTGGCCGTACGACTGCGGCATGCGCACGCGGGCGACGACGAGGCGTACTGCCACCATCGCATGCGCCTGATCGACGGCATCTCCGCCCTGGTYGCCCAGCCCGAACACCCAGGCGGAGCTTGGTGCACCCGGCTRCGCTGGCACCCCCTTCACCCGAACGAGATGCACGACGTGGCAACCTTCCTCGCACGCTGGGACGACCCCACCGCGCCACGCCATCCGGCCCGGCTGCACGTCAGCGAACTCGGCAACATCAACACCGTCGGACTGCCCGGCGTCCACGAGGCCGACGACCTCGACCCCCGCCACCCGCAGTGGCAGGACGGGATCGAACCGGGAGTCTTCGCCCTGGTCCGGGCGATCACCGAGGACTGGGGATGCGTCACCTACGACAGCTRCCAAGGACACCCCGCCGCCCCCACAGCACGGCAACGCCCTCTGGCCGTAGGCATCCTGCCACGCGACCGCCACGAGTACGCCCGGATCGCCGCACGGCTCTGCCACTTCGCCGAGCATGCCGCCCAGGTCTTGCCTCCCGCCTACGTGCTGGAACTCGGACGCAGTCTGCTCACCAGCAGCACGACCGGCGAGCAGCACCACACCTTGGACCTGCGGCTGACGCCAGCGCCTGGGGTCGACTCACAGGACTACTTCGGCGGACTTGCCGAGGCAGCAGCAACGCTGACCCAGCTAACCGCCATGCCGGACGACGGAGCCGCCGCCCCCTACCGCTGCGGATGCCCGGCCCCACCGGATGCCGACCACCCCGCTCCCAGATCAGAGGGAGCCCACCAATGATCCACATCGCGGAGACGCTCAGCATCCACACCGTCGAGGGCTTCCTCGGCCGCGACGACGTGGACGAGCTCAACGACCTGATGGACGTCACCATTAACCGCGACGGCCGGGCCCGGTACGACGCGCAGCGCAGCGACACCATCCACGAAATTCCTGGTCTCTCACCCGAACAGGCCCGGATCGTCTACGAGCCCGTCAGCCGACTGGAGATGACCGACGTACCGCCTGGTGCACAGGCCATCCTGGATGCCGCGCTCGACCGATGCTTCCCCTCGATCCTGCGGGTCCTGCCGTCGGTGAACGGCCACCGACCGTGGATCTTCCTGGAGTACCAGGCCGACCAGTACATCACCCCGCACGCTGACGGCATAGCACCGAACCCGTGYACATGGCCCCGCCAGATCGCCGCCGCCAGCGTCACCATCCAGAGCGCCCCGGACGGGAGCGGCTGCTTCTTCGTGGAGACCAGCGGCAGCGACGCCCCCTGGGCCCCACCCCCGGCCGACGCTCCCGCCGGCTACGCGCACGCCATGCACTTCATCCACGACGGCGCCGACTGCTCCTCCCCCTGGTTCAACACCATGCAGCGCACCCGCTGGACCGTGCGGCCGTCGCCAGGCGCCCTCGTCCTCTTCGGCAGCCAGCTCGTCCACGGAACCGAACCCGTAGGCGTCGGCACGGTGCGCAAGTTCCTCACCCTCCTCACCGCCGAGGAAGAACACGCTAACTCCGAAGGGAGATGAAGCCGGGTGAGGGTGACGGGGATCCGAGGCCCTCCGCCCAACCGGTCGGACCGCTCCCATCAACCACTCACAAGCGAGGAGTAACCAGTGGAGAACAACGACCAGTTCAGCGACTTCATCAAGGCCGTGGAAGCCCTTCACGACGACAGYCCCGTGCGGACCACGGCGCACACCTCCAACGCCTCGGCTCACGGCTGGAACACCAGCACTGCTGCCAAGACGCCGGTGACGGAGTCGAACGCCCAGTAGCCCCCGCTGCACAACAGTGGGGTCCGCTTGGTACCGATCGTGCAGGCCTCGGCACCAAGCGGACCCCGGACAAGGAGCCCCTCAACCATGGTCAGCACGCTCACCGACGAAGCCTTCCTGCTGCCCGGACTCGAACCATGGCGGCGCTTGAGGACAGAGCGCATCGCGAACGTCCTCGGCAGCACACTCGACGCCTCGAACCCCACGGGCCAGGCGATCACCCATGCAATCGCCCACCACTTGCTGGAAGGCGCCGAACAGRCCGCCCACGACCGGGATGCGGCCCTTCTCGCCTGGTACCGCCGCACCGGGACACGTGACCTCGCCTGCCTCCTCGCCGCAGGAGCACCCCGTAGCGCGCACCTCCTCCTGACCCCGGCGAAGGACGAGCTCTTGCGCTCCCCTCTGTCCGAGACCGCCTACTACCTCGTCCGACCGGACACGGCGCCCGCCGAGCACTCGAAGCACAAGCTGCTGGCGACGGCGCTCGACTCCGCCGCCGAGTACGGCTTCGGCCCGCTGCTTGCGCTACACGCGCCTGTGGTCTGCCTACTCGAACATCGCGACCTGGCCGACACCCTGTTCAGCTGGAGCATCACCCGGCTCCCCGGAACCGTGTTCACCGACTACACCAGCCACCCCGAGGTCTTTGCCCGCGACCTGGTCCACGAGGCCGGCCATCACTGGCTCAACGACGCGCTCGCCCTCGCCGAGGCCGTGCTGCCCGACGAGGTCACCTTCTACTCGCCGTGGCGTGCCACCCAGCGCCCGGTCTTCGGCTTCCTGCACGCCTGCTGGGCCTTCTCCTTGACCATGCTCTACTCCGCCCGCGCCCTCGAACACAGCACCCCGCCGGCCCGCGCTTTCCTCGCCGCATACCTGAGTAACCAGCGGAAACTGCTGCGGGTCGCCGCCGAGTCCTTTACCGAGGCGAGCGACTACATCAAGGCTGGCGTCGTAAGGGAACGCGTCATCGCCACCATCGATATGGCCGTGCACGCATGACAGGGCACGACTCAGGGAAGCCCCGTCGGCTCGCGGCCGGAGATGTTGTCGCCCCGTTCCCGTCGCCTCGACGACCGCGATCTACACCGGGGTGTCGGACGAGTACCGCAACCGGCTGGTGCGCCGCACCCTCGAAGGYCGCGCCGAGCTGTGGGAGCAGACCCCGTGATCCGCAAGATGGGATACCGGTGGCTGCTACGGACGCGGATGGCCGAACGCGGCCTGTTCCAGACCAGCGACCTGGTCCCGCTACTCGCCGAACGCGGCGTGCACCTGTCCCGCGAGCAGGTCTACCGGCTGGTGACGCAGCCGCCGCAGCGGTTGTCGATGGACACCCTCGCCGCGTTGTGCGACATCCTGGCGGTGACCCCGAACGACCTCGTCGAGATCGAGGTCGTCAACGTCCAGGTCGCCAAGGCCGCCGGGCAGCCCCGGCCCGCGCCGCCGGTGCGGCGCACCGTGGTCCGCCGGCCGGGCCCGTGAGCGCCCCCGACGCGGCGGCGCTCACCGTCCACGTCGCGGCCACCGTCGCCCGGCTGGTGCCGGGCCTGACCGTCACCGACGCGGGCGAGCTGGTCGCCCGCGCCGCGCCGCGTCCGGCCGCGTTGCGCCAGCTCGACGCCCACCTGGCCGCCTACCCCGACGCGTTGACGTCCGGTTCCGGCGATGTCCCGCACCCTGTGATCGTGCTCGCAGGCGGGTTGGCCGCCGCCGGCTACGACCAGATCCGCCTGCCCCGCTGCCAGACCTGCTCCCGCACCACCCACCTACGCCACCGCACCCCGACAGGGCGGCTTTGCGACAGCTGCTACCGGCGCTCCCGCGCCGAGCCGTGCGCGGACTGCGGCACCATCCGCACGGTCGACACCCGGACCGACCGCGGACCGTTGTGCTCCCCGTGCGCCCGACCGCCCGAACCCTGCGCCCGCTGCGGCCAGGTACGCCTGCTCGCGGCCCGCGACGCCACCGGCGGGCCGTTGTGTCAGACCTGCCACCAGAAACCCCGACGGACCTGCTCAGGCTGCGGCACCGTCGCGGCCACCTACGCCCACACCCCCACGGGCCCGGTCTGCCGCGCCTGCTACGTCCAGCCCGCCCGCACCTGCGGCGCCTGCGGTGAGCTCCACCCGATCGTCCGACGCGCGACCACCGACGAGCCGGATCTCTGCGCCCGCTGCGCCGGCCGACCCCTGGCCCGCTGCGTCGCCTGCGACCAGCTACGACGCTGCGACCCACGCGCCTTCGAACCCCTCTGCCAGTTCTGCCGCGCCGCCGGCCACCACCCCGCAGCAGCCCCCACCGGCGGCGGACCGCTCTGGACACCCCCCACCACCACCGGCGGCGGCCGGTGGAACCGACCAGACTCCCGCACCCGCGCCCGCCGCCGTGTCCACGAGCACCTCCACACCGCTCTGGCGCACCCCGACCACGGCGTCGCACCCCCGCTCGAACCCCTCATCACCGCTTTCGAGCAGGTCCCCAACCCCGCCTCGCTCCTGGACTGGCTCACCCGCCGCGCCGGCGGCCGACTCCTCACCGACCTCGCCCGCCGAGCCCACCACGAACCGATCACCCACGACCTGCTCGACACCTATCCCCAGACCTACGACCTGCACCACCTGCGCGGCGTCCTCGTCCACACCGGCGTCCTGCCCGCACGAGCCGAATACCTCGACCGCATCCACCCCTGGCTCGACCAGCTCCTCGCCGACCAGCCACCCGCCCACGCCGCCCTCGTGCGGCCCTACGCCGAATGGCACCTGCTCCGCCGCGCCCGCACCCGCGCCCACCGCGCCGAGTTCACCCCCTCCTCCGCCGGCTGGGCCCGCGGCCACATCCTCGCCGCCACAGCGTTCCTGACCTGGCTCGACGAACGCCACACCACCCTCGCCGACGCCACCCAGACCGACGTCGACACCTGGCTCCACAACGCCACCCAGACCCGCTACCTGCTGYGCGGCTTCCTGCTCTGGGCGCACGCCCGCGGCCAAGCCGGCGACCTCACCGTCCCGCCCCTACCCCGCTCCGAACCCGACGTCCTGCTCGACGAACCGGCCCGCTGGCAGCTACTCACCCGCTGCCTACGCGACGACCAGCTCCCCCTCGACGTCCGCACCGCCGGAGGACTCCTCCTTCTCTACGGCCAGTTCGCCTCCCGGCTCACCCGCCTGACCGCGGCCGACATCCACCACGACGACCACGACATCCACCTTCATCTCGGCACCGTTCCTGTCCTGCTCCCACCCGCGCTCGCTGCCCTGGTCCGCGCCCAACGCGACGCCACCTACCAGCGCGTCACCTACCAGCACCCCGACACCGCCACCCGCCCGCTGTTCCCCGGCCGCAACCCCGGACAGCCCATACGCGCCGACGTCCTCACCCGCCGGCTCCGCTCCCACGGCATCGACACCCGCCAAGCCCGCAACGCCGCCCTCGTCGCCTGGGCCACCGAACTCCCCGCAGCCATCCTCGCCGACGTCCTCGGCCTCAATGTCAACACCGCCGTCGCCTGGRCGAACCGCACCCGCCGCGACTGGACCGACTACCTCGCACACCGCCGCACAGCCCCACCACCAGGAAGATCAAATGTCAGGAATACCGCACCAACCGAATAGGTGCTCTCCACCAGCACTTCCGGCCGCGACGACTCCAGCCGTCTTCACCGACAACACGGCAGCGTTGCCGACCCGCGCGGCCACGCCTGTGCCGGCCCCCGCCGCCCCGGTCGCCTTCCACGACGACTCTGCCATCTTGCGACGAGTCATCGACCGTCTCCGCGGGCTCGACGACTGGCATCGCCCACCCCCCGCGCATGGCGTGCGGGATCGACACGACTTGGCGTTCCGCCACCGTGAAGCCCGCCCGGAAGCAGCGCGCCGATGACGATCGCTCACCCGGCCGTTCCTGATCAGCAGAGACCCGCGGTGCTGTTGACCAGGACGCGCGACCTGCCACCCGTCGATCAGACGGCGAAGGTCCTTGGCCTGTTCGTCCCGCTACTCGATGTGGAGATCGGGGAACGGAACCTCTCCCGACTCCACACCTGGGCGCACGGCGGTCAACGCGACAGCGGCGAGATCACACCGACCGACAACGGGTTCTGGACCGGTGATCCAGTCCTGCACGCATTCCCGAGCCAGCGACTCCGCCCGCCACGGCGATCTTCCCGTCTGGCACCCGCAGGGGACAGGCTGATCCTGTCCACGCCGATAATCGGCTGCCTCTCGCTCGGTGTCAGCTGGGCATTGCTGGCCACGCAGTCCGCATGACCCCGMATTCACCCCTTGTTCCCCCGTCGCGCTGCGCCCGGTCGTGCTGATCGCGCGTATGGCCGCCCTGCCCGAGCTCATACCGCCGGAGGACATCGCACGGTTACTCGCCACGTTCACCCCGCCCATCGACCCGGCCTCGCCGGAATGGGCCGCCCTGCGCGCCGCCCTCGACCGCTACGACACCGCTCAGGACCAGGCCGCCGTCGACGTGGCCTGCAGGCAGATCGTCCTCGCTGCCGTCACCCTTCTCGCTGGCCCGCCGGGCCACGGCCCGGCTGACACTCCCGCCCGGTACCGCGTGCCCGCACCGCGGCCTGCGCGCACTCCTCGCCCACCTGGTGATCTTTCACTGGAACAGGCTCGGCCTGCCTGCAGACACACAGGCGATCCTCGCCCGCGCGGCGGCCCGCGCATGCCTTCCCGAGGACTAAGGGCTTGCGGGAAAATAACCCGTAGGTTCTGAGGATGAGGCATGATCCTCTGGTATGGGTGGGTTTGCGGTCACTCGGGAGCTGCTGGCGGCGAAGTTCGAGACGATCTTTCCGCATCTCGACGAGCGGCAGCGGCGGCTGCTGATGGGCGCCGAGG
>NZ_MRUJ01000243.1:0-2925 GCF_002099325.1 Frankia sp. KB5
CTGACAGAACCGGCCAGGGCACCGCCCAGCAGGCCAGAACAACGAACACCTGGATCGATCACGCGATCAGCGCCACCCAGGACGCACGGCCACGATCACACCAAAGCGCGAACGTGCCGGAGCCCTGATCCCCGGTCGCGAAGCCGACGCCCACAACGGCGTATATCGGCCTCCGGCCGCTATGAACCATGTCACATCTACCGCTGACGTTAGATAGAGGCGCTACCTTCGTGCGGTGACGACTTCCGACACCGCCGCCGGCACCCTGTCGCTTGAGGCCGACGAGGTCCTGGCCCGGCCCGGTCCGGACAACTACAAGTGGATCGCGCTGTCGAACGCGACCATTGRCATCCTGATGGTGACGATCAACAGTTCGATTCTTCTCATCGCCCTTCCGGATATCTTCCGGGGAATCGAGATAGACCCGCTCGCACCGGAGAACACCTCGTACTTCCTCTGGATCCTGATGGGATTCCTGCTGGTCACCTCGGTGCTCGTGGTGAGTCTGGGGCGGGTCGGCGACATGTTCGGCCGGGTGCGGATGTACAACCTCGGCTTCGCGATCTTCACGCTGTTCTCGATCCTGCTCGCCGTCACCTGGATGCATGGCACGGCAGCCRCCTGGTGGATCATCATCATGCGGGTGCTGCAGGGCGTGGGCGGTGCCTTCCTCTTCGCCAACTCCAGCGCGATCATCACTGACGCCTTCCCGGAGGACGAACGCGGGCTCGCCCTGGGGGTCAACGGCGTCGCGGCGATCGTCGGATCATTTCTGGGGCTGTTGATCGGCGGTCTGCTGGCGCCGGTCGAATGGCATCTGGTCTTTCTTGTCTCGGTGCCGTTCGGCATCTTCGGGACGGTCTGGGCCTACCTGAAGCTGCGCGACAACGGGGCGCGCACCCAGGCCCGGATCGACTGGGCCGGCAACATCACGTTCGCGGTCGGCCTCATCGCGATCCTGACCGGCATCGTCTACGGGCTGCAGCCCTATGGCGGTCACACGATGGGCTGGACCAAGCCGTTCGTGCTGAGCTGCCTGTTCGGTGGTCTCGCGGTGCTGATCGGCTTCGTCGTCATCGAGCTGCGCTCCGCCGACCCGATGTTCCGCCTGGACCTGTTCCGGAGCCGGACCTTCACCATGGGCARCATCGCGGCTCTGCTCGGCGCGCTCGCCCGTGGTGGTCTGCAGTTCATGTTGATTATCTGGTTGCAGGGGATCTGGTTGCCGCTGCATGGCTACAGCTTCGAGAAGACCCCGCTGTGGGCCGGCATCTACCTGATTCCGGTGACCGTCGGATTCCTGGTGGCGGGGCCGCTGGCCGGCCGGTTCGCGGACCGCTACGGTGCGCGTCCGTTCGCCACCCTGGGACTGGTGATCACGGCGGTGGCGTTCCTGCTGTTCGACGCCATTCCCATCGACTTCGACTATCCGTGGTTCGCGCTGATCCTGTTGCTGATGGGCCTGTCCATGGGCCTGTTCGCGGGGCCGAACACCAGCAGCGTGATGAACACCCTGCCGCCCAACCAGCGCGGTGCCGGTGCCGGCATGCTCAACACGTTCCAGAACTCGGCCAGCGTGCTGTCCATCGGTGTTTTCTTCACCATCATCGCGCTCGGGCTGGCCGCCAGCCTTCCGGACGCCATGTACTCCGGGCTTGTCGGGCAGGGCGTCTCCCCGGCGAAGGCGCACGAGCTGGCGAACCTGCCGCCGATCGGCAGCCTGTTCGCCGCGTTCCTCGGGTACAACCCCACCGAGCGACTGCTCGGCCCGGACACCCTGTCGCAGCTCGACCCGGCGAAGGCCGACTTCCTCACCGGGCACACCTTCTTCCCGAACCTCATCTCCGGGCCGTTCGGTGACGGTCTGCGCCTCGCCTTCGCCTTCGCCGCCGTCGCCTGCCTGGTCGCCGCGGGCTTCTCCTGGCTGCGCGGGAAGCAGCGGCCGCACGTGCGCCGTCCGCTGCTCGAAGAGACGGCCGAGGGGCTGGCCGGCGCGGGCGACATCGCGGCGATGGAGGACGGTGCCGGGAGCGCTCTTTCGAGCAGCCCCCTGGCCGCCGAGCGATAGGCCGCGGGCTAGGCCGAGCGTGAGAAAGGCCCTGACGTCGATGATCAGAGCCGCCGATGGCGCCGTGCGGGCCGATGGCGCCGTGCGGGCCGATGGCGCCGTGCGGAACAATTGCCTGGTGCGGGACGGCGACGCGGCCAAGAGCCCGGTCAAGAGCGCGGCCAAGAGCGCGGTCAAGGATGCGGCTCGTGACCTGCGCGGGATCGGTCAGGCCGCGCAGGAACTGGGCGTCTCGGTGCGGGCCCTGCGGTATTACCAGGAGGTGGGGCTGCTCACCCCGTCCGGGCGCACCCTGGGCGGGAACCGGCTGTACGCGGATTCCGACCTCGCCCGGGTGCGGCGCATCCGCGAGCTGCAGACGCTGCTCGGCTTCAACCTGGACGAGATCCGCACGATCCTCGCCTACGAGGATCGTCTCGCCCAGGTCCGGCAGGAGTACCACGCGGCGTCCGACGACGCGGACCGCATCCGGCTGCTGACCGAGGGCACGTCGGCCTACCGGAGGCTCCGCGTCGAGATTGACGAGAAAATCAGCCGGCTGGTGGCCTTCCGTGACGAGATCGACGAACGGATCGAGCGGGCGGACCGGCTGGCCAAGGGGGTCGCCGACAGCTCTCAGTGATCATCCGATCGTCGGGTTGGGCCGGCGTGCCGGGTCGGTCCGGGAACCTCGACCGCCAGGAGCGCCACATCGTCGTTCAGCGTCGATCGCGTCCAGTCCCGGACCCGGTCGGCGAGATCGGTCAGCGCCTCGTCGAGTGACGTGTGGGCGAACGCGGCCTCGGCCGCGGGCAGCAGGGGGAAGAAGGCGCCGGTCGTGGGGGCGCGTGCCTCGGTGATGCCGTCGGTATAGAACA
>NZ_MRUJ01000244.1:0-11139 GCF_002099325.1 Frankia sp. KB5
GGCCGGTGGGACCAGGAGGATCAGTAGGTGCAGGTGGGCGGGCCCGGCGAGGGCGCTCCCGGCGGCGCCGGTCCGGCGGCGGGTCCGGCCGCCGCCGGTGCGGGCGCAGGCGCGGTCCCACCGGCCGTCACACTCGGCGTCACCACCGCGGTGAAGCCGGAGCCCAGGACGAGCTGGACACCGGTGATGCTCGCATCGGCGAGCAGGACCGAGCCGGGCACCGCCGCGGCGACGGTGTTCGCCTCGGCCTCCTGCCCGGGGGCGTAGAGCACCCGGGAGGTCTCGTGGGTGAGGACCGAGGCGTTGCCGGCGTTGCGGGCGTGGAAGCCCTTGGCAGTCAGCTGCTCGGTGACCTTGGAGGCGAGTCCGGCCCGCGACGAGCCGTTGTAGACGGCGACCCGGACCTGGGAGGGCGCGGCGGCGGCGCCGGGAGCGAGCGCCGGACCGGTCCCCCCGCTCCCGGCGTCGGTGGTAGAACTCGCGCCCTCGGCCTTGCCACCCATCGGCGCGACGATGCGCTGCAGGTCGTCCGGCCGGTAGAGCTGCACGGAGGCCGGGACTCCGTGCAGGCGGATGTTGCCGTTGTCGTCGATCGCCCCCTCGGCACGGGTCGGCGCGTGGACGGGCACGGTCTGCATCTGGAGGCCCCCGGTGRCCAGCCCGCGGACTCGGGTGCCGAGGCTGCGCAGGTCGGCGATGCTGGTGTGGTTGTCGAGGGTGAGCGCGCTCGCTGCCGCCGATACCAGCTTCTGGGCCTTGATCGGGTTCGTCAGGGTGTCGTCTGCCATGATCTTGTGGAACATCGAGCCGATGAACTGCTGCTGCCGGCGGATGCGGTCGAAGTCGCCGTCCGGCAGGCCGTGGCGTTGGYGAACGAAGGCCAGGGCCTGGTCGCCGCCGAGCTGGATCGTCCCGGGCCCACCGACGAATCCGCTCATCGGGTCGTTGGTGTTCGTGCTCATCCGCCACCGCCCGCGGTCGTCCTGGTAGCGGCTCGGTTTCGCGTCCGACGGCTTGATGCAGACCTGGACACCGCCGATGGCATCGGTGATCTCCTTGAAACCCTCCAGGTCCATCGAGATGTAGTGGTCGACCTGCAGGCCGGTCAGGCTCTGCACCGTCTGCACCAACAGCGACGGGCCGCCTACGGAGATCGCGGCGTTGAACTTGTCGTGCCAGGCCTTGTGACGTTTGCCGGCCCCGTCGGTGTACTCGGGGATCAGCACATACATGTCGCGGGGGAAGGARACCATGGTGGTGGTCCCATCCTTCGTCAGGTGCGCGAGGATCGTCGTGTCGGAGCGCTGGCCCGGCGCGTCTCCGTACTTACCGTTGGTACCGGCGCGGCTGTCGGTCCCGACCAGCAGGTAGTTCGCGGTCCCCACCCCGCCGGAGTCGCCGCCCGAACCGAGGCCGAGGTCGACCCGGTTGACCTTGCCGTCGACATAGAAGTACGCGGCCCAGCCCCCCACCGTGGCCACGAACACGAGGCAGGACACGCAGGCCAGGAAGACCCGCAACCCGCGACGCCTAGCCGACCGTCCGCCGCGTGCCGACCCGGATCCCGACCGGCCGGACCCCGATCCCCGCGGGTCGAGCCGGGGTGGAAGCACCCGCGCGTGGTCGGCGGCGTCGTTCTGCGGGTGCGGTGCGGTCACTTCCCGCCTCTCCTCGAGCGGTCCGGCGAGCAGGGTCCGGCATGGCACGGAAAGTAACACGAATGGTTTCATGCTCCCTGATGAGGGGTTCAGCCGAGTTTGGCCATATCCGGGTGAGCGGCGGCGGCTTCACCGGCTTCACCGGCGGCGGACGACGATCACATAGTCCGGTCGGGTCCCGCCATCGCCGCCTGGATGTTTTCGGCGGCCGCGTCRAACAGGCGGTGTGCCAGCTCCGACAACGCGCGCGCGGCGGCCACCTCGTCCCCGATCTCGGGAACGTCGGACTCCCCGGGGTGCAGCCGGGCCTGCCCCGTCCCATGTAGATCGTCGCGGGCGCTGCCGTGCAGGGCCGCATCCGCCTGGGTACGGCCGTGCTGCTCCGTCAGGGAGATCTGCACGGTCCAGGTTCTTGTGGTGGTCATCTCGGCCTCCGTCCGACGAGTTCTCCTCGGATGAGTTCTTCCTGGTTGTCACGTGCCCGCGTGGTCCCCGGTGACACGGGGGGGTGACACGGGGGGGGTGACACGGTGCCCGGCCCGGGCACCGGCCGGGCCGGGCACCCACAGGTGGCGTATGGCCCGTTCATCGGCGCGCTTAATGTTGGGCATCCTCCGCCTTCCGGTATTGCCGGGATTCACCGTCCCGGCAACGGGAAGGCGTGGGGCGCCGCGCCGGTTGGTCCAGGAGGAACCGGTCCCTGGGAGGGACTGGTCCGAACGCGAGAACGGGAGGCGAGTGGATGACGGCCGAGGCACGAGGGCGGATTCGGCTCGAACAGGGCCGCGGGCGGGTGCGGACGTATCTGGGCGGCCAGCTGGTCGCGGATCCGTCGGCCGGCGGGATCCGCGGACGGGTCAGCTAGTCGGCACCGACCAGCGCAGCTGGGTGCCGCCGTCGGGGCCCGGGCCGAGTTCGAAGGTCCCGCCGAGATCCCGCGCCCGGGCCCGCATGTTCGCCAGCCCGCTGCGGCGGGTGGTAGGGCCGATGCCGACCCCGTCGTCCACCACGTCGACGGTGACGGCGCCGCTCGCGGCGGTCACGGTCACCTCGACACTGCTCGCCTTGGCATGCCGGGCGGCGTTGGACAGCGCCTCGCGCACGACCGCGATCAGATGGTCGCCGACGGTAGAGCCGATCATCGTGTCCACCGGTCCGTCCAGCCGGACCCGCGGGGTGAAGCCGAACGCGCCGGTCATGTCGTCGATGACGCCCAGGATCTGCGCCCGCAGGCCGCTGCCCGTCGCCGGTGCCGCCCGGCCCCGCAGCTCGAAGATGGTGTGGCGGATCTCCCGTACCGTCTCGTCGAGATCCTCCACGTAGGTGTTCATCCGTTCCGCCCGGGTGGGCCRCTCCTCGCTGGCCGCGAGGCCCTGCAGGCCCATCGCCACCGCGAACAGGCGTTGCATCACGTGGTCGTGCAGGTCGCGGGCGATCCGGTCGCGGTCCTCCAGCAGGGACAGCCGGCCGCGTGCGGCCCGGGAGCGGGCGAGTTCCAGCGCGAGCGCGACGTGCGCGGCGAACGCGGCCGCCAGCTCCAGGTCCGCGTCTGTGAACAGGTCACCGCCCCGGCGCCGGGCGAGGATCAGCGCCCCGGACGTGACATGTGACGTGATCAGCGGAACGATCATCGTTGGCCCGATGTCGAGGTCGTGGACCTCGGATTCGGCCAGTTCACGGACGTCGGCGACGACCAGCGGCGCATGGTCGCATACCGCGCGGCCGGCCAGCGAGCTCTCTATCGGTACCCGTCGGCCCCGCAGCAGGTCCGCGTCCTGCCCGGCGGCGACGTCGAAGGACAGCTCGGTCGCCGTCTCCGACCCGAGGGCCAGCGCCGTCGTGTCCGCGCGGGCGACGTCGCGGGCCCGCTGGACGATCAGCTCCAGCGGGTCGTCGCCGTCTGCGAGCAGATGCCGGGTGATGTCGGCGGATGCCTGCGACCACTGCTGGCGATGCTGGGCCTCCCCGAACAGCCGGGCGTTGTCGATCGCCACACCGGCGTTCGCGGCCAGCGCGAGCGCCAGCTCCTCGTCCTCCGCGGTGAACACCCGACCGCCGCGTTTCTCAGTGAGGTAGAGATTGCCGAAGACCTCGTTGCGGACCCGGATCGGCACCCCGAGGAAGGCCCGCATCGGTGGATGGCCCGGGGGGAAACCGACCGCCTGGAGGTGGTCGGCGATGTCGTCGAGGCGCACCGGCCGCGGTTCCGCGATGAGCAGGCCCAGCACGCCGTCTCCCCGGGGCAGCCGCCCTATCGTCTCGACGAGTCCCGGGTCCATCCCGACGTGCACGARCTGTTCGAGCCGACCGTCGCGGGAGATTACCCCGAGCGCGCCGTAGCGGGCGTCAACCAGCTCGCACGCGGACTCGACGATGCGCCGTAGCACCACGTCGAGACTGAGGTCGGCGGTGACCATCCGGTTGGCCCGCAGCAGGCCGTGCAGCCGGCTTTGAGTGGCCAGAACGTCCTGGGCCCGGTCCACCAGCTGGGCGAGAAGCTCGTCGAGCTCGAGCCGAGCGACCGCGGGAAAGATCAGCTCTCCCGGCGGTCCCGGAGACGGCGCGGTGCCGGCCAGATCGGAGGTCCCTTCGTCCGCGGAGGCGAGGTCCCGTTCGGACTCCATGTTCTCAAGACGATAACCGACCGGGCCTGGGCCGGCATGATCCGCGGGATGAGGCGATGACCATTCTTCGCTGGCCGCGCACCGGTACGCCACCATGCGGGTATGGATATCGTCAGCGAGGCGGAGTTCGGTCGCCGCATCGAGACCCATCTCGCCGCGGGTTCCGGTGTGGGCGGTGGAGCCGGTCCTCGTGGAGCCGGAGCCGGTACGGGGGTAGCCGGTCCTGGCCGATGGCGGTCGGCCACGCCGCGGGTCGTGGCGGCGGGGAACTTCGCCACCCCGCTCGTCGCGTTGCGTGTGATCGACGCGGTGGTGAGTGAATACCGCCTCTTTATGATCAACGCTCAGGGTGGCGTGCCGGAACGCGGCGGCGTGACGCCGGAGACCGCGTTCGTCGGCCCGGCGATGCGCAACGTGCCCGGCCTCGACTACCTGCCCAACCGGCTCAGCCTCGTGYCTCGCCTGCTCGCGACCACCCACCGGCCCGACGTCGTCGTGTTGCACACCAGCGTGCCCGACGGGGGGAAGGTCTCGCTCGGCACCGAAGTCAACATCCTGCCGGCCGCGGTCGAGGCGGCCCGCGCGCACGGGGGACTGGTGGTCGCCCAGCTCAACCCGGCGATGCCCTACACCTTCGGCGACGGTGAACTGAGCATCGATGACGTCGACCTCGCCGTGGAGGTGGAGCAGCCGCTCGCCAGCCCCGCGGTCACGCCCGTCGACGACGTCCGCGGGCAGATCGGCGAGCGGGTCGCCGCGCTCGTCGAGGACGGGGCGACCCTGCAGCTCGGCATCGGCGGTGTCCCGAACGCCACGCTGTCGGCCCTCGTCGACCGGCGGGATCTGCGCGTGTGGACCGAGACCTTCTCCGATGGCATGCTCGCGCTCGAAGCCTCCGGCGCGCTGGCCGCCGGGACACCGCTGCGGACCTCGTTCCTGTTCGGGTCGGCCGAGCTCTACTCGTGGGCGCACCGCAATCCGCGGCTGCTGCTGGTGCGCACCGAAATCGTGAACGACCCGGGGGTCATCGCCCGGCAGCCGCGGATGACCTCGATCAACACCGCGCTGCAGGTGGATCTGTATGCGCAGGCGAACGCGTCCTGGATCCGCAACCGCATCTACTCCGGCTTCGGTGGGCAGTCCGACTTCGTCGTCGGCGCGCTGCACGCGGCCGACGGCAAGGCGATCATCGCCCTGCCGAGCCGGCATGCCCGGTCGGGGGATTCCTGTGTGCTGCCGCGGCTCACCAGCCCGGTCACCAGTTTCCAGCACAGCTACGTCGTGTCCGAGAACGGGACCGCGGCCGTGTGGGGGCGCGGCCAGCACGAACAGACCGCCCGACTCATCGACCACGTCGCCCACCCCGATGCCCGAGCCGGCCTGACGGAGGCGGCCGGGTCGCTGGGACTGCTCGCCGGCCGCGCATCGTCAACCGTCTGATCCGGGACCGTCTGATCCGATGATCGTCTGATTCGGTAAGCTGACCAGAAAGCCGAGGAACGCACGACAAGTCACCGGGTGGTCCGCCGCCAGGAGCGGCTTTGCGTCAAAAAGCGCGAGAGTGCCCCGGGCGTTAAAGACGCGAACACGGCATCCATGGCGGCCATGGCTGCCGCCGTCAAACAGCATGGCTGGAATAAGCCGCCCCCAACGGTCAGTTCTGTCGTTCCTGCGTCGAGAATCGGCCGAGCCCGGTCCCAAGACGCGACACGCAAGTTTTTCAATCGCCGGTGACGCCCAGGCCGACCGCTAGCCTCGCCATGACGGAAAGGAAAGGATAGGTCCACCGTCCGCGGGCAACGGGGTCGTTCATCTTCGGGAGAAAAATGTGGGACAGACACGCGACGGGACTATCTCGTTGGCTACGGGCGCGAATACTCTCACGTCGGCGCCTGACACCGACTCGACCGAATCTCCCGACATCGGCGACGCAGGACGGGTTCTGATCGTAGTTCAGAACCTGCCGATTCTGATCGACCATCGGACGTGGCAGGAATGCCAGGCGCTTCGCAACCAGGGCTACCAGGTTGCCGTAATATGCCCACGGGGCCCGGGGCAGCGGCGTCACCAGATCGTTGACGGTGTCAGCATCTGGACGTATCGTGGCGCACCCCGGACCCAGGGTGTGCTCAGTTACGTCTTCGAGTTCGGCTACTGCTGGGTGCGAACCGCTGTCCTGTCCGTCGCCGTGGCCCGCCGGCACGGATTCGACGTGATCCAGGCATGTAACCCGCCGGACACGTACTGGGCGCTCGCGCTGTTCTACAAGCCATTCGGCAAGAAGTTCGTCTTCGACCATCATGATCTCTGTCCGGAACTCTATCGCTCACGGTTCGGTAAGGACGGGGGGCTGTTGCTCCGCGCGTTGCTGCTGCTTGAACGGATGAATCAGCGGGTCGCTGACCACGTGATCGTGACCAACGAATCTTACCGGCGGCTGGCCCTGACCAGGGGGCGGCTGCCGTCGGAACGGGTGACCGTCGTCCGAAACGGACCGGACCCCGAACTGATGAAGCCCGCCGCGGAGCGGCCCGAATTGCGGCGCGGCCGGCAGCACCTTGCCTGTTATCTGGGAATAATGGGCCCGCAGGACGGTGTCGACCGACTCCTCGATGCCATACATCACTATGTCCACGTTCTCGGGCGCACCGACTGCGCCTTCGCCCTGCTGGGATTTGGTGACTGTCTGGACGATCTGCGGAAACAGTCGAGCCGGCTCGGTCTCGACGACTGGGTCGAGTTCACCGGGCGGGCCGACGACCAGATGATCCGGGACTACCTGTCCACCGCCACGGTCGGATTGTCGCCGGACCCGCGGAGCCCGCTGAACGAGGTGTCCACCATGTCCAAGACGCTCGAATACATGGCCTATGCGCTGCCGGTGGTGGCCTATGACCTGACCGAGACCCGGGTGAGCGCCGAGGACGCCGCCGTCTATGTACCCTCCGACACGGTGGCGGACTTCGCCCGGACCCTCGCCGAACTGCTGACGGACCCGGACCGACGCCGGACCCTTGGCGCCCGGGGTCGGGAGCGCATTGTGAACGAACTGTCCTGGCGGTATTCGGAGCCCCGCTACGTCGGGGTCCACGACCGGCTACGTGGTCGCCAGGCCGGCCACCCCAGTATCCCGGTCCCTCGTCAGGGCGGCTTGACCCGCGTGAGCGGCTCGGCAGCGCCGGTTCACGCGACCGGCTCCCGGGAACGAGCGGAACGATGAAGGTCGGTATTCTTGCCGGCGGTCTGGGCAGCCGGTTGGCGGAGGAGACGGTCATCAAACCCAAACCGATGATCGAGATCGGCAACCGGCCGATCATCTGGCACATCATGAAGTACTACGCTCACTTCCAGTTCACCGATTTTACGATCGCCCTGGGGTATAAAGGCGAATATATCAAACGCTGGCTGGTGGACTACGCGGCGCTGACCAGCGATCTCACGGTGTCGCTTCGGCAGAGCGCTGTGGAGCGGCACGGGGGTACCTCGGAGGATTGGCGGGTAAATCTGGTCGACACCGGTCAGAATACCGCCACCGGCGGTCGTATCAGGYGACTCGCGCCCTGGCTCGGTGACGCGGGGACGTTCATGTTGACCTGGGGGGACGGCGTAGCGGACATCGATCTCAACGCGTTGCGCGACTTCCACCGCTCGCATGGCAGGATCGCCACGCTGACCGCCGTGCGGCCACCCGCCCGGTTCGGTCACCTCGAGCTGGCCGGGGACCAGATTGTGGAGTTCTCGGAGAAACCACAGGCCGGTGAGGGCTGGATCAACGGTGCCTTCTTCGTCCTGGAACCGCAGGTCTTCGACTACATTGCCGGCGACGACACCCAGTTCGAGAAGGAGCCCCTTGAGAGGCTCGCCAAGGACGGTCAGCTCATGGCGTATCGGCATGGCGGCTTCTGGCAGTGCATGGACACGGTACGCGACCGCAAACTCCTGCAGTCACTGTGGGATGGTGGCTGTGCGCCCTGGAAGGTATGGGACTGAGCTCGATGCGTATTCTGGTCACCGGACACGACGGATATATAGGAACCCGTCTCATCCCGCTCTTCCGGGCTGYCGGACACGATGTGGTGGGTCTGGACAGCGGACTGTTCTCCGGGTGTACCCTCGGACCCGATCCGGACTTCGTGCCGGCGTTGAAACTTGATATTCGGGACGTCCGGCCGTCCCAGCTGGAGGGTTACGACGCGGTGGTCCATCTGGCGGGCATATCCAATGATCCGCTGGGTGATCTGAACCCAGCCGTGACCTATGACATCAACGCCCGGGGGACGTTGCTGGTTGGGCGTGCCGCCAAGGCCGCGGGCGTACCGCGTTTCGTCTTCTCGTCCTCGTGCAGCCTCTATGGTGCGCACGGAGACGCGCCCATCGACGAGTCGGCCGAGTTTCATCCGGTGACTCCCTACGGCGAGTCAAAAGTGATCGCCGAACGAGAGCTCGCCGAGCTTGCCGATGACGATTTCAGCCCGGTCTTCCTGCGTAACRCCACGGCGTACGGCGTCTCACCCCGACTGCGTGGTGATCTTGTGGTGAACAATCTCACCGGCTACGCGGTGACGACCGGCGAGGTTTACCTCAAGAGCGACGGGACGCCGTGGCGGCCGCTGGTACACATCGAGGACATCGCCCGGGCGATGCTCGCCGTGTGCGAGGCGCCCCGCGAGAAGATCCACCTCAAGGCCTACAATGTCGGCCGGTCGGCGGAGAACTATCGGATACGCGACGTGGCCGCGATCGTCGAGGAGGTCGTGCCGGGCGGCCGGGTGGTCTTCGCGGACACGGCCGGGCCGGACAAGCGGAACTACCGGGTGGACTGCGACCGTATCKCCGAGGAGATACCGGGATTCCGGCCGGTGTGGACCGTCCGCAAGGGGGTCGAGGAGCTCTACCTGGCCTACGTCGCCGCCGGGCTGACCAAGGAGGAGCTGATCGGCTCCCGCTTCCAGCGGATCCAGCGCATCCAGCAACTCATGGCGGACGGTCTGCTCGACGTCACCCTGCGGTCGGCCGCACCGATGCGGGTGCCATGAGCGTGCTCGGCCGCCGCTGCCGCGGCTCGACATACCTGCGGCGACGTACCCGCGGCGGGGCTGCCGGTTCATCCTTCCCGTTCCGACACCGAGGGTCGTTCCATGACTGACCAGTCCACCGCCTGCCCCGCCTGCGGCGGTTCCCGTCTCACCTCCGTCTATACAAAGGACGACGTCCCGTCGCACAGTTGTCTGCTGCTGGCCGACGAGGACGAGGCCCGGGCGTTCCCGAAGGGTGATCTGCGGATCGCCTTCTGCGAGCGCTGCGGCTTCATCATGAACACGGCCTTCGATCCGACCAAGAATCAGTACTCCGCCCGGTACGAGGAGACGCAGGCATTCTCCACCCGATTTCAGGAGTTCGCGCGGGACCTCGCCAAGCGCTGGACCGACAAGTACGATCTGTACGGGAAGACGGTCCTGGAGATCGGGTGCGGCAAGGGTGAGTTTCTCGTCCACCTGGTGGAGCAGGGTGCCGGCGCCGGCATCGGGATCGACCCGGGTGTCCGGCCCGAGCGCATCACCAGCCCGGTTGCCGGCCGGCTGACCTGGATCACGGACCTCTACTCCGAGCGGTATGCGCACCTGACCGCCGATGCCGTCGTGTGCCGGCACACCCTGGAGCACATCGCGCCGGTCGGCGACTTCATGCGGATGATCCGGGCCGCGCTCGGTGACCGGACCGATATCCCGGTCCTCTTTGAGCTGCCGGACGTCCTGCGGGTGCTGCAGGAGGCGGCGTTCTGGGATGTGTACTACGAGCACTGCTCCTATTTCAGCGCCGGTTCGCTGGCGAGGTTGTTCCGAGCTACCGGGTTCGAGGTGCTCGACGTCTCCCTCGACTATGACGATCAGTACCTGCTGATCGAGGCGCGGCCGTCCACCGTTCCGGCGGCCGGTGACCCGCTGCCGATCGAGGACGACCTGGCCACCCTGCGCGTCGGGGTACGGCACTTCCAGCGTGAGGTGGCCACGACGCTGAACCGGTGGAGCGAGATGCTGTGGCGCGGGCACCAGCGCGGCGAAAAGGCGGCGATCTGGGGTTCGGGCTCCAAAGGTGTGTCGTTTCTGGCGACCCTCGGCCCGGCCGCCGACCTGGTCCGCTACGCCGTCGACATCAACCCGCACAAACACGGCATGTTCATGGCGGGCAGCGGCCACCGTATCGTCCCGTCCGAGTGGCTGCGGGAAGATAGGCCGGATCTTCTGATCATCATGAATCCGATCTATCGTGACGAGATCGCGGGGGAGTTGACCCGGCTGGGCGTCGACACCGAGCTGAGGGCCGTCTGAGTGAGCAATGTCTGTCTGGTGAGCAACGTCTGTCCGGTGACCAATGTCTGTCCGGCATGCCAGGGCACCGCGCTMGAAGACCTGGTACGTGTTGAGCGTTCGCCGGTGATGACCGGCGTGCTGTGGCCGTCGCGGGAAGCCGCCATGACCGCGCAGCGCCGTGCTCTGGAGCTGTCGCTGTGTGCCGAGTGCGGCACCGTGGTCAATGTCGCGTTCGAGGCCGGCCTCGTCGAGTACGGCGGCGAGTATGACAACTCGCTGCACTTCTCGCCCGCCTTCCGGGCGTACGCCGAGGCGTTGGCGGACCGTCTGATCGTCCGGCATAACCTGGTGGGGCGGGAGGTTGTCGAGATCGGGTCGGGCAAGGGGGACTTCCTGCGCCTGTTGTGTGCCCGGGGACTGTGTGCCGGAACCGGGTACGACCCAACCTACATCGTAAACATTCAGCTTCATTGTTGATGTTGCTGTGAGTGGTTGGCGCTCGTTCCGGGTCCGACTGTTGGCTGATGTGTGGCGCATCGGATCTGG